>JAQGLP010000061.1 GCA_028292835.1 Variovorax sp. | reverse complement strand
TCGGCGGCGTCTCCAGCCTGGTCCTGGCCGCGGCCAACCCACTGAGCGTGCACGTGCTCAGCCTGCAGAACGGCCTGCCCTCTTCGGGCGTCAAAGTCAGCCTGGAAAAACAGGAGGGCGCGCAGTGGACCCGGCTCAACAGCGCCGCCACCAACCAGGACGGCCGCATCCCCGCGCTGTACCCGGAAGGCAAGACGCTGGAGAAAGGCATCTACCGCGTCACCTTCAAGACCGGCGCATGGTTCACGCAGCACAAGACCGCCAGCTTCTTCCCCGAAGTCCCGGTGATCTTCGAGGCGGACGGCACCGTGCCGCACTACCACATCCCGCTGCTGCTGAGCCCCTACGGTTTTTCCACGTACCGCGGCAATTGAGCCGGGCACGGACCGGACCCGGGAGGCGGGAGCGCCGCAGCGCCTTGCCGCGGCGGTCCCGATAATCCCGGGATGGTCCGCCCTACCCAACACATCCATCCCCCGCGCGAGCCCGCGCCGCTGCGCGCCGCCGCCACCGTGCTGCTGGTGCGCGACGGCGACAGCGGCATCGAGGTGCTGATGACGCGCCGCTCCGCCACCGCCAGCTTCGCGCCCGGTGCCTACGTGTTTCCCGGCGGCGGCATCGACGCGGCCGATGCCGCCTCGCACGCGCTGGCCGCGCGCCGCACGACACAGAGCGACCTGCACCTCACGCAGGCCATCGCTGCCATCCGCGAGAGCTTCGAGGAGCTGGGCGTGCTGCTGGCGCGCCACCGCGACGGCCGGCCGGTGACGCACGGCGACATCCTCGCCATGGACCGCACCGCCCCCTTCGCGCCGCAGTGCGAAACGCTCGGCCTCACGCTGGCGGCCGACACGGTGTTCGTGCTCGCGCACTGGATCACCGACCGCGACCTGCCCAGGCGCTTCGACGTGCCCTTCCTCGTGGCGCGCATGCCCGAGGGACAGGTGCCGATCGCCGACGAGGGCGAGCAGTTCGAGCCGACCTGGGTGCGTCCGGCCGACGCGCTGGCGCGGCATGCCCAGGGGCAGTTTTTCATGATCTTCCCGACGCTGCGCACGCTGGAGCGCCTCGCGGCGTACGACAGTGTCGACGCGCTGCTGGCGGCCTGCGCCGGCGAGCGGCCGCTGTGGACCAGTTGCCCGCGCGCCGGCCTGCTCGCCGGGCGCGAGGCGCGCTTCATGGAGCACGAGTCGCCCTACGGCGAGCTGGCGCTGGTGTGCCCGGATGGCCAGATCGTGCATGCGCTCGACTGGCAGACCGAGCGGCCCGTGGCGCTGCTGAGGAACGTGCGGCGCCTGACCGCGCCCAACCCCGGCGCGATGACCGGCCCCGGCACCAACAGCTACATCGTGGGCGAGCCGGCGACCGGGTTCATCGTGATCGACCCGGGTCCGGACGACGCGGCGCACGTCGCGCGGCTGCACGCGGCCTGCGGGGGCGACATCCGCATGATCGTGTGCACCCATTCGCACGCCGACCACTCGCCCGGCGCGGCGCTGCTGCAGGCGCTGTGCGCGCCGGCACGCCCGCCCATCCTCGGCCTGCCCTCGGCGCCCACGGCACGCCCCGCGTCCCGCTTCACGCCCGACCGGGCGCTGCGCAATCAGGAGCGCCTGGTGCTGGCGGCGGATTCGACCGGGACTCCAGCGGCGGATCAGGCCGGGGTCGAAGCCGTCACGCACACGCTGGAAGTCCTCCACACGCCCGGTCACGCCGCCAACCACCTCTGCCTGGTGCTGCGCGAGGACGGTCTGCTGTTCTCCGGCGACCACATCCTGAACGGCAGCACCACGGTGGTCGATCCGCCCGACGGCGACATGGACCAGTACCTGGCCTCGCTCGACCTGCTCGATGCGACGTGCGCCGTGCACGGCATCGAGTTCATCCTGCCGGCGCACGGCCACGTGCTGGGCTCGGCGCGCGACGCCATCGCGCGGCTGAAGGCACACCGCCTCAAGCGCGAGGCGAAGATCGCCGCCGCCATGGCCGCCCTGCCCGACGGCACGCCCGACGACTGGCTGCCGCTAGCCTACGACGACGTGCCCGAGCGCCTGTGGCCGGTGGCCGCGCGCTCGCTGGCGGCGCACGTGGCGCGCATCCGTCGGCACGCAACCGGGGTCCGCGCCGCATGAACGACACCCCCGAAACCGAAGGCATCCGCCTCGCCAAGCGCGTGGCGGCGCAGGCCGGCTGCTCGCGCCGCGAGGCCGAGCTGCTGATCGAGAACGGCGCCGTGCGCGTGGACGGGAAAGCGGTCGAGACGCCGCAGGCCCGCGTGCGCTCAGCGCAGCAGGTCGACATCGACCCCGGCGCCAAGCCCGAGCCGGTGCAGGAGGTCACGCTGCTGCTGCACAAGCCGCCCGGCATCGCCTTCGACGCCCCCCTGGGCAAACTATTGGTGCCCGCGCGGCGCAGCGAGGCCGACACCTCGCGCCGCCCCACGCTGCAGCGCCATTTCGCCGGTCAGCGCTGCCTCACGCCGCTGGAGACCGGCGCCGGCGGGCTCATCGTGTTCACGCAGGATCCGCGCATCGAGCGCAAGCTGGTCGAGGACGCCGGGCTGATGGAAAACGAGGTGATGGTCGATGTCGCCGGCCCCGTGAGCCCGGAGGCGCTGCACCGGCTCAACCAGTCGCCGGTGGTCGATGGCCGCGCCATGCTGCCGGCCAAGGTCAGCATCGGACGGCAGAGCGAGGGCGTGACGGGCCTGCGCTTTGCCATCAAGGGCACCTGGCCGGGCCAGGTCGCGCAGATGTGCGACGCCGTGCGCCTGCGCATCGTGGCCATGCGCCGCATCCGCGTGGGCCGCGTGCCGCTGGCCGGGCTGGCGCCGGGCGAGTGGCGCTACCTGCTGCCGCACGAGCGGTTCTGAATTAATTGTGAAGCGCGCCGATAAGCCGGATTCTGTGCGCCGGGCACCTCTTGCGAAGTGCCCGGCGTGACCGCCATTACTCTGGGCCGCCGGTCGCCCGGACGGCTCGATGCCACCTACCCGCCAGCTCCGCGGAACCACATCAACGCTGGCCTATTTGGTGTTGCTGCGCGCAGAGATTGCCCGTTTCACCCGGCCCGGGTTGCCCCGGACCGACTCGTCTCTGTTGCTCTGATCCTCACCTCGCGGTGGAGAGTCGTTAGCTCCTGCGCTGTCCTGTGCAGTCCGGACGTTCCTCCAGTGCGGCCTTTCGGCCCGACGCGAGCGTCGGCTTTGCAGCTTGCACCAGCGGCGGTCTGGCGTGCTTCACGGACGGATTATCGCAGCCGTCATCGGCACAATGAAGCACGGGCCTTTCTTCCGGGCGCCCCGCCCCCCGTGGCGCACGACCTCAAAGGAGATCTTCCATGAAAGCCGACACCATCCTGCACACCATCGGCCGCACGCCGCACATCCGCATCCAGCGCCTGTTCGCGGGTATCGCCCAACCGGGCCAGCAGGTCTGGATCAAGTCCGAGCGCGCCAACCCGGGCGGCTCGATCAAGGACCGCATCGCGCTGGCCATGGTCGAGGCGGCCGAGCAGTCCGGTGCGCTCCAGCCCGGCGGCACCATCGTCGAGCCGACCTCGGGCAACACCGGCATCGGGCTGGCGATGGTGGCGGCGGTCAAGGGCTACAAGCTGGTG
>JAQGLP010000027.1 GCA_028292835.1 Variovorax sp. | reverse complement strand
ATCCACACGGGCGGGCCGTCCATCCCCGGCTCGGGCCTGATCGACAAGGACGTGGTGCTCGAAGCCGACGCCGACGTGATCGGCCACATCAACGGCGGCCACACCGCGCTGCCCGAGGCGCACGTGTGCGAGCTGTGCGAGAAGTCCTCGCGCGCCATCGAGATCGTGCACAACGGCAACGAGAAGGTGGCCATTGCCGCAGCCAAGGCGGCGCTGGAACTGAAGTGCCCGCACCGCGTGATCCTCGGCACCGACGGGCCGGCCGGCTCGGGCGTGCAGCCGCTGGGCATCCTGCGCATGGTGGCGATGCTGTCGTCCCTCGCGGGCATCCCGGCCGAGCTGGTGTTCTGCTTCGCCACCGGCAACACGGCGCGCATCCGCAAGCTCAACTGCGGGCTGGTCGAGGTCGGGCGCGACGCGGACTTCGTGTTCATGGACCGCGCGCAGCACACGGCCGGCCGCACGCTGCTGGAGAGCGTGCAGCTGGGCGACATCCCGGGCGTGGGCATGGTGATGATCGACGGCATCGTGCGCTGCGGGCGCAGCCGCAACACGCCGCCGGCCACCGAGGTGGCGGTGGTGGTGGCGGGCGCGCATTAGAAACACCCAAGGCTTGCCCACTTCGTGTGGCCGCCCCCCTTGCTGGGGCAACACCTTGCGGCCCGGCAAAGCCGGTTCCGCGGTGTTCCTCGGCTGGGCCTGTCCGGCTCAGGCGTCCGCGTGCCGGATCTCGGATCCCGCCTTGCGCTCCGCCGCGGGCCTGGGCGCCCGTGTGAGCCGGCGCGGCAGCGGCAGCTGCAGCACCCGGCCGAACACCCCTGCCGGGAAGAACACGACGACGATCACGAACACCGCGCCGAGCAGCAGCAGCCAGTAGTTGCCGAAGCGCTCCGACAATCCCGCCTCGACGCTGCGCACCAGCAGCGCGCCCAGCAGCGCGGCCATCGGCACCTGCCGGCCGCCGACCGCGACCCAGATCAGCACGTCCGTCGAGAGCGCGAAGCCGATCAGGGTCGGCGAGACGAAGCCGAAGAACTTGACGAACATCGCGCCGGCCAGGGCCGAGACCATGGCCGAGAGCACGAAGGCGATGTTCTTGTGCAGCGCGACGTTGTAGCCGAGGAAGGCCATGCGCCGGTCGTTGTCGCGGATCGCGGCGAGCACGGTGCCGAAGGGCGTGCGGCCGAGCCACCGCAGCAGCACATAGACGGCCAGCGCCGCGCCGAAGGCGAGGTAGTAGCCGGCGGTCGATTCGCCCAGCCGGCGCGTGAGGGCCGCGGGCAGCTCGAACGGGGGGATGCCGAACAGGCCGTTCGAGCCGCCGATGAAGTCCCAGCGCCGCGCCGCTGCCTCGACGATCACCGCCGCACACAGGGTGACGATGCCGAAGTAGGCGCCGGCCAGGCCTCGCCCATAGAACAGCATCGAGCCGAGCAGCGCCGCGAAGACGGCGGCGACGGCGATGGCCAGGCCGAAGCCGAACGCGGTGCTGTCGGGCAGGCCGGGCAGCATGCCCAGCGACACCAGCGACATCGCATAGCCGCCCAGGCCGAAGAACATGCCCTGGCCGAACGACAGCACGCCCACCTGGCCCCACAGGAAGCCCAGGCCCAGCGCGAAGATGCCGTAGGTCAGGAACATTGCCAGTTGCGACTGGGCGAAGTCGGACAGCAGCAGCGGCGCGAGCAAGAGCGCGAGCCAGACCAGCCGGGTCGGCCACACCGAGAGCGAGAACTTGCCGAGAAGGGATTTCGTCATCATGCTGCCCGCTTGCCGAACAGGCCGCTGGGGAACAGCCGGATGACCACGATCGCCAGCGAGAACACGACGATCTGCGCGAACACCGGATCGCGCAGCGCCGACAGGCCGGTGGTGCCGCCCGAGATCAGCGCCGCGCCGACCACCACGCCGAGGAAGCTGGTCGTGCCGCCGACCAGGATGGACAGGAACGACGGGATCAGGAAGCCGGTGCCCATTTGCGGATCGACGCTCATCAGCGGCGCCATCGCCGCGCCGGCGAACCCCGCCAGCGCCGCACCCGCCATGAAGGTGCCGACGTCGAGCCGCCGCGTGTTGACGCCCAGCGAGGCGGCCATCGCGCGGTTCGCGATGACGCCGCGGATCGTCAGGCCGAGGTGGCTGCGGTAGAGCAGCAGGAAGGTGCCCGCCGTCAGCACGATCGACGCGCCCATGATGAACAGCCGGTAGGTCGGGTAGGCGCTGCCCAGGATCTGCACGCTGCTCTCCAGCGGGTTGGCCACGCTTTGCGAGGTCGGGCCGAAGACGACGACGATCAACTGCTTGAGGATCAGCGACAGGCCCCAGGTCGCGAGGATCGAGTCGATGAAGCGGTGGTAGACGAAGCGCACGACCGTCACCTCGACGATCCAGCCGATCACCGCCAGCACGCACGGCGCCAGGACGAGCGCCCACCAGAACGACAGGCCCGCCTGCGTCGCCGCGACCGCCGTGTAGGCGCCGACGAGGAAGAACTCGCCGTGCGCCATGTTGATGACGTTCATCAGCCCGAAGATGACGAGCAGTCCCAGCACCACCAGCAGCAGGACCAGAAAGAAGCTGAGGCTGTCGAGCAGCAGCGGGAGCGTGGCGGCAAGCATGGGGAACGAATCTCCGGTTCAGGCTGACAGGTAGCGCCGGACGATCGGCGTCTCGGGGCTCAGGCCGGCGGTCGGCGCCTCGTCGACGATCACGCCGTTCTCGATGAACAGGCAGCGCTCGGCCATGGCACGGACCAGGTCGAGGTTCTGCTCGACCAGGAGCACCGTCAGGCCCTGCTCGGCGGCGATGCGGCGGATGGTGGCGCCGATCTCCATCACGATCGACGGCTGGATGCCTTCGGAGGGCTCGTCCAGCAGCAGCAGCTGCGGCCGACCGACCAGCGCGCGCATGATCGCGAGCTGCTGCTGCTGGCCGCCCGACAGGGTGCCGGCGCGCTGGGCGCGGCGCTCGCGCAGGATCGGGAAGGTGCTCCAGGCCCACTCCGGCAGCACGCGCGGCAGCGCTGTCTTGCCGAGCACGCCCATCATGAGGTTCTCCTCGACCGAGAAGTCGCCGAAGATCTCGCGGCCCTGCGGCACGTAGCCGACCCCCGCCTGCGCCACCCGGTACGCCGGGCGCCCCAGCAGCTCCCGCTCCTGCAGCCGGATCGAGCCCCCGGCATGCGGCAGGTGGCCGGTAATGGCGCGCATCAGCGTGCTCTTGCCCATGCCGTTGCGGCCCATCAGGGCGGTCACCGTGCCGCCTGCGAGACCGAGCGAGATGCCGCGCAGCACGTTGCCGCCCGGCAGGTAGCCGCCGCTCACGTCAGTGATGCTGAACATGGCTGGCCGCGCCCAGGTAGGCTTCGCGCACTTCGGGGTCGGCGCTGACTTCGGCGTAGCTGCCGCGGCGCAGGATGCGGCCGCGCATCATCGCGATGACCTCGCAGTCGAGTCCCGCGACGAAGTGCATGTCGTGCTCGATCGCGAGGATCGTGCGCCGGTGCTCCGAGGCGATGCGCTTGATCAGCTCGACCGTCTGCATCGTCTCGCGGATCGTCATGCCGGCGGTCGGCTCGTCGAGCAGCAGCAGCTGGCTGTCGCCGGCGAGCAGCATGCCGATTTCCAGCCACTGCTTCTCGCCGTGCGCCAGCTCCTGCGCCACCACGGTCGCGCGAGGACCCAGCTGGA
>JAQGLP010000024.1 GCA_028292835.1 Variovorax sp. | reverse complement strand
TGCAAGCGCGGGTCCGGCCCGGACGCCTTCCGCCGGACCGCGACGCGGCGCGGGAGCACCCGTGCCGGCGGCAGACCACGCGTCCGCGACCGGCAGGCCGGGCGTGCGCGGCGCGACGGTCGATTTCGATGTCAACCAGGCGGGCGGCAGCGCCACCCTCGGCATCGCGCAGGGCGCGCTGGATCTGCCCGGTGTCTTTGAAGAGCCGGTGATCCCGATCGACCAGCTCTCGGCGCAGGCGCAATGGCGCATCAACGGTCCCGCGCTGCAGGTGCAGCTCAAGGGACTGCGCTTTGCCAACGCCGACGCCGAGGGCGAGGCGCAGATCGACTGGCGCACCGGCGATCCGGACCGCCCGGGCGGGGACGGCCGTTTTCCGGGACTGCTCGACCTGCAGGGACGTCTCACGCGTGCCGACGGCACGCGGGTCTTTCGCTACCTGCCGCAGCACATTCCCAAGCACGTGCGCGACTATGTGCGCGACGCCGTTACGCGCGGCACGGCCAGCGCGGTGGACTTTCGCGTGCGCGGCGACCTGCGCGACATTCCTTTCACGGAAGCGCGCCAGGGCGAGTTCCGCATTGCCGCCAAGTTGGCCAATGTCGCCTTCGACTACGTGCCCCGCGCGGGCGGCGCGGGCGCGCCATGGCCGGCGCTCGAAGGCCTGTCGGGTGAGCTGCTGTTCGAGCGTGCCGGCATGCAGGTGCGCAATGCGCACGGTCGCCTGGCCGGCGCGCCCGACATCGAGATCGGCAAGGCGCAGGCTCGCATCGCCGACCTGGCACACCACGCCGCCGTGCTGGAGGTCGAGGCACAGGCGCGCGGTCCGCTCGACCAGTTGCTGCGGGTGGCGGCGCCCTTGACCGGACCGGCCAGCGAACTGGCCGGTCAAGTCCGCGCCAGCGGCAATGCCGACTACCTGCTGAAGCTCGACCTGCCCCTCGCCGCGCTCGACCAGGCCAAGGTGCAGGCCAGCATCGCGCTGGGTGGCAACGAGCTGCAGGTGCTGCCCGAGGTGCCGACGTTCACGCAGGCGCGCGGCACGCTGCGTTTCACGGAAACCGGCTTCGCGCTGGACGGCGTGCAGGCCCGGCTGGCCGGCGGCGAGGTGCGTGTCGAGGGCCGAGGCCGCTATGCCGGCCACACGGCCGGGACAGCAGGTCACGAGATGAGTTTGAGCGCGCGCGGCACCCTGACGGCCGAGGGGCTGCGCAATGCGCGCGAGGTCGACTGGCTGGCCCGGCTCGGCCAGAAAACCACCGGCAGCACCACCTATGCCGCCAGCCTGTCGCTGCGCGACGGCGCGCCGGAGTTCTCCTTCACCAGCAGCCTGCAGGGGCTGGGCCTGCAGCTGCCCGCGCCGCTGGCCAAGGTCGCTGTCGACAGTCTGCCGCTGCGCATCGAGAAGAAGACCGTGCTGCGCGAGCCACGCTCGGACACCGCGCCGCCCACGCTGCACGACCAGATCGCGCTGGAAGTCGGGCGCATCGCCTCGGTCAGCTACGTGCGCGACCTCTCGGGCAGCGAGCCCCGCGTGCTGCGCGGCAGCATCGCGGTCGGCCTGCAGCCCGGCGAGGCGGCCGTGGTGCCGGAGCGCGGCGTGCATGCCAACCTCAACCTGGCGCGCTTCGATCTCGATGCCTGGCGGGCGCTGTTCGGCGAAGCCGCCGGCGCCGCGACGGCTACCGGCCTGTCCGGGCCTGCCGTGCCCGCCGGCGCCACCGACGATACCCAGGGCGGTTTCTCCTACCTGCCTGACGTGGTGGCGCTGCGTGCGCAGGAGCTGGTGGTGGCCGGGCGCAAGCTGCGCAACGTGGTGATCGGCGGCTCGCGCGACGGCACCCTGTGGCGCGCCAACGTCGACGCCAGCGAACTCAACGGCTACGTGGAGTACCGCCAGGCCCAGGGCGGCGGCGACGGGCGGGTCTACGCCCGGCTGGCGCGCCTGCGCATCGAGCCGAGCGGCGCCAGCGAAGTGGAGTCGCTGCTGGACGAGCGGCCCGCCACGCTGCCCGCACTCGACATCGTGGTCGATGACTTCGAGCTGCTCGGCAAGCGGCTGGGCCGCGCCGAGATCGACGCCATCAACCGGGGCGGGCCGACCCGGGAATGGCGGCTCAACAGGCTCGCCTTCAAGACGCCGGAGGCCACCCTGGAAGCCAAGGGCAGCTGGGCCTTCGCGCCGCTGCCGCGCGGCGCGGCCCCGGCCAGGACGCCGGCCAGGGCGGTGCGCAGCATGGCCATGGACTTCCGGCTCGACATCGCCGACGCGGGCGCGCTGCTGGCGCGCCTGGGCATGCCCGGCGTGGTGCGGCGCGGAAGCGGCCACCTGGCGGGCGACGTGGCCTGGAGCGGCTCGCCGTTCTCGCTCGACTACCCGAGCCTGGGCGGCCAGCTCAACATCGACGTCGGGCAGGGCCAGTTCCTGAAGGCCGACCCGTGGCTGGCCAAGCTGCTGGGCGTGCTGAGCCTGCAGGCGTTGCCGCGGCGCCTCACGCTCGACTTCCGAGATGTGTTCAGCCAGGGCTTCGCCTTCGACTTCATCCGGGGCGACGCCACCATCGCGGCCGGCGTCGCCAGCACCAACAACCTGCAGATGAAGGGCGTCAACGCGGCGGTGCTGATGGACGGCTCGGCCGACCTGGCGCACGAGACGCAAAACCTGCACGTCGTGATCGTGCCCGAGATCGACGCCGGCACCGCCGCGCTGGTGGCCACCGCCATCAACCCGGCGATCGGCCTGGCGACCTTCCTGGCGCAGATGGTGCTGCGCCAGCCGCTGGTTTCCGCGGCCACCCAGCAGTTCCAGATCGACGGCACCTGGAGCGACCCCAAAATCGCCCGGCTGCCGCGCGGCACGGTACCCGCCAGTGCCGGCGCCGAGGCCCGCAAGGAACCCACGCAATGAAAATCGCACTCCTCCAGATGGTGTCCACCCCCTCGCGCGAAACCAACCTGGAACACGCGCGACGCCTGCTGGGCGAAGCCGCCGCGGCCGGCGCCGAGCTCGCGGTGCTGCCCGAGTACTTCTGCCTGATGGGCCGCCGCGACACCGACAAGCTCGCGCTCGGCGAAGACTTCGGTGCCGGCACGGTGCAGGGCTTCCTGGGCGACACCGCGCGCGCGCTGGGGTTGTGGATCGTCGGCGGCACGCTGCCGCTCAAAAGCGCCGAGGAAGGACGCATCTTCAACAGCTCGCTCGCCTTTGCCCCGGACGGTGCCTGCGTGGCGCGCTACGACAAGATCCATCTCTTTTACTTCAGCGACGGGCGCGAGCACCACGACGAGCGCCGTACGGTCGCGTCGGGCGCCGCGCCGGCCGTGTTCGATCTGCCCTCGCGCGACGGACACCGCTGGCGCATCGGCCTCACCGTCTGCTACGACCTGCGCTTTCCGGAGCTCTACCGCGCGCTGTCGCGCCTGGGTGCCGAGCTGCTGCTGGTGCCGAGCGCCTTCACGCACACTACCGGCGCGGCGCACTGGGAGGTGCTGCTGCGCGCGCGCGCCATCGAGAACCTGGCCTGGGTCGCGGCCCCGGCGCAGGGGGGGAGCCATGAAAACGGCCGCCGGACCTGGGGCCAGTCGCTGGTGGTGGACCCGTGGGGCAGCGTGGTGGCGCAGCAGCGGGCGGAGGGCGAGGGCGTGGTGCTGTTCGAGCTCGATGCGCAGCAGACCGCGCGCTGCCGGGCGCAGCTGCCGACGCTGTCGCACCGCGTGCTGTGAGCGCCGGCGACGCCGCCGCAGCCGGCCCGGTGCCGCCCGGGCTGCG
>JAQGLP010000536.1 GCA_028292835.1 Variovorax sp. | reverse complement strand
CACACCCGGCAGCTGCGCCAGCGCCGCCTCCACCGTGAAGGCGCAGGCCGCGCAGTGCATGCCCTCGACCCGCACCTGGGACTCCCAGCGCCCCGCGACGTCCCCGGCGTCGAGCGCGCGACCGAACGCCCCCCATTCGGCCGGGTCGTCGAGCAGCGACCACTCACCCTGCGGCGTGGCTTCGCCAGGCGCTTGCGCAGCGTGGCCGGCCAGGGTGAACGGAAGGACGGCTTGCATGAACCGAGGATAGCGTTGCACCCATGTCGGGGACTTGACCTGGATCAAGCCGCGCGGCACCAGGTCCACTAAGCTGGCTGGAATTCAATCCGGCGGGAGCAAGTCATGTTCGAGCGCATTTTGATTGCCAGCGATGGCTCGGAACTGTCGCAAAAGGCCGTGACGACGGCCATCGGTCTGGCGGCCCAGAGTGGCGCGGAGCTGGTTGCGCTGACGGTCGTTCCACGCTACCCGAAGAGCTACTTCGACGGGGCCATGGTCTTCTCGGCCGACGAGATCGGGCGCATCGAAAGGCAATGGACGCAGGCCGCGCAGGCCACGCTCGACGGCATCAGCGCGCTGGCTGCGGCCAGCGGTGTGAAAGTCAGGACTACCGCGATCACCTCCGACCTCGTGGCCGAGGCCATCATCGCGGCTGCGAAAAAGCACCACAGCGACCTGATCGTGATGGCCTCGCACGGCCGCAAGGGCCTACAGCGCATGCTGATGGGCAGCGAAACCCAGCATGTGCTGACGCATTCCAGCTTGCCCGTGCTGGTGCTGCGCTGAAGCCCGGATCGGCTGCGATCGACAGGTTGCCCGAGTTCAAGACATGGGTGCTGGTGCAGCGGCCCTCACGCTGCGCGACAGATGTCCCGGCCCTCAGACGGCGGCAGACCGGTACTGCTCGCGCAGCAGCGTCTTCTGCACCTTGCCCATAGCGTTGCGCGGCAATTCCGAGACCACAAAGCAGCGCTTGGGAACCTTGAAGTTGGCCAGCCGGGCCTTGAGCCCGGCCAGGATGGCCTGGGGCTCGAGCGTGGCGCCGGCCCTGGCGATGACCAGGGCAACGCCCACCTCCCCGAAATCCGCGTGCGGCACCCCAATCACGGCGCTTTCGGCAACGCCCGGCATCTCGTTGATGCAGCCCTCGATCTCAGCCGGGTAGACGTTGTAGCCGCCGCTGATGATCAGGTCCTTGCTGCGCCCGACGATGGTGACGTAGCCCAGGGCATCAATTCGGCCAACGTCGCCGGTCTTGAAGAAACCGTCTTCGGTGAACTCCTCCCGCGTCTTCTCGGGCATGCGCCAATAGCCGGGGAAGACGTTGGGGCCGCTGACCTCGATGCTGCCGATCTCGCCGCCCGCACAGGGCTCGCCCTGGTCGTCGCGCACGCGCAATTGCACGCCCGGCAGCGGAAAGCCGACGGTACCGCCGCGCCGCTCGCCCTGCACCGTGTCGTAGGGATTGGACGTCAGCATGACCGTCTCGCTCATGCCGTAGCGCTCCAGGATGGTGTGGCCGGTGCGCTCGCGCCATGCGTTGAAGGTCTCGATCAAGAGCGGCGCCGAGCCGGAGATGAAGAGACGCATGGTCCGGCACGCCTCGCGCGTGAGCCTGGGCTCGGCCAGCATGCGCACGTAGAGCGTGGGCACGCCCATGAAGACACTGGCCTCGGGCAGTCGCTCGACAACGCGCTTGGCGTCGAATTTGGAGAACCAAATCATCCGGCTGCCGTTGAGCAGCGCACCATGAATGGCGACGAAAAGCCCGTGAACATGGAAGATCGGCAGCGCATGGATCAGCACGTCACCCCCCTGCGCCTCGGGCCGCCAGCCCCAGTAGTCCTTGAGCACTTCGGCATTGGAGCGCAGATTGCCGTGCGTCAGCATCGCGCCCTTGCTGCGTCCGGTGGTGCCGCTGGTGTATATCACGGCGGCGATGTCGCCATCGTTCCTGTACGCCACGGTGTGTTGGTCGCCGTGCCGCGCGGCCGCTTCGAGCAGCGTGCCGCTGCGGTCATCGTCGAGCGTAAAGACGTGGCGCGTGCCGGCGCCCTGCGCAATCGGCTCGACCCAACCGGCATTGCGTGTCGCACACACCACCACGGCCGGCTCGGCATTGCCGATGAAATAGTCGATCTCGGCGCTCTGGTAGGCGGTGTTGAGGGGCAGAAAGACGTGGCCGGCGCGCAGCGTTGCCAGGTAGAGCACCAAAGCCTCGACCGATTTTTCGACCTGCACCGCGATGCGCGCACCCTCCTCCAAGCCCAGCGCATCGAGCAGGTTGGCAATGCGCGCACTGCCGCGCTCGAGGTCACGCCAGGAATAGAGCAGTCCGTCGTCAGTTTCGACCGCGATGCGATCGAGATCGGCCGGAAACGCTGCCCGCAAGGCGGCAAACAAGTTGGCGTTGGGCAGGTCGTCCATGGCGTGAAAGCGATGATTTTAGAAAACGGCCGATTGCTTGGTCAGGAAGGTGGCAATGTCCTTGCAGTGCTCGGCCGTGTGGGCGCAGCGGTAGGCATTAGACCGTACGTTTGCTATCGAATCGATAACTGCCTGCGCCCGCCATGTAGGCCGCAGGTTGATTCAATGCACAAAGAGTCCGTTTGTCGAGGCGTGCCGCAGCCAGCATCAATCATCTTTCCCCCAAGCAAAAAGCCCAGCCTTTTGAGGGGCTGGGCTTTTTGGGCTGGTATAGAGCCTGACGATGACCTACTTTCACACGGGAACCCGCACTATCATCGGCGCTGAGGCGTTTCACTGTCCTGTTCGGGATGGGAAGGAGTGGGACCACCTCGCTATGGTCATCAGGCATAACTTGTTGCCGTCTTGACGAGAGGTCAAGACAACGAATTCATAGAGTCTGGAATCAGCTGGTGTGCCTGGGCACAGAATTTGTTGAATGCGTCAACTTGGCATAACACCCTGATCTGATCGATCAAAGTTATAGGGTCAAGCCGCACGAGCAATTAGTATCGGTTAGCTTAACGCATTACTGCGCTTCCACACC
>JAQGLP010000531.1 GCA_028292835.1 Variovorax sp. | reverse complement strand
CACGAGGTCCATCGGCTGGCCAGACAGCGGGCTGATCTTGCCGCCGATGCGCATCGCGAGCCGCGCGCCTTCGCCGGCCTCGAAGGCGATACGCACCGCGATGGGGTCCCACAAGGGGCCGATGGCTACGCCGCGGATGCCGCGCTCGACCATGCGGCGCAGGATGAAGGTGCTGTCGCTGGCCGCGCCGCCGCCCGGGTTGTCTGCACCGTCGGCCAGCACCACCGGGCCCCCATCGAAGGCGAGGGCTTCGTCCAGCGATGTGTCGATGTCGGGATAGCGCACGGTGAGCGCATCGCGCATGGCGATCAGCTCGTCGGCGAGCTGGCGCGCAAGGGCGTTGGCCCGGGCCGGGTCGCCGTCGGTGTAGACCAGCAGCTTGGTGCCCATCTCGGGCACGTCGCCCCAGGAGAAACCGTGCGCGACCGAGATGGACAGCACGCCGTCCTTGCCTTCCAGCGCCTGCAGCCGGTCGACATAGCTGCGCGCCGGTTCGCGCGAGGTGTGGATGGTCACGATCATGTCGCAGTCAACCATCGCGGCCACCGGCCTGATCTTCTGCTCGACCATGGCGGCACACAGGTCGACCAGTTCGATGCCGCGCTCCAGCACGTCGGTGTGCGGATACTCTTTGAAGGCGATCAGCAGGTCGGCCTGCTCGACCATCTCGGGCGTGAGGTGGCTGTGCGGGTCGAGCTCGGCGCCCAGTACCACGTCGGGCCCGACGATGGTGCGCACGCGCTGCAGCAGGTCGCCTTCGCAATCGTCGTAGCCGTCGGCCACCATCGCGCCGTGCAGGCCGAGCACGACCATGTCGACCGGCAGTGCGGCACGCAGGTCGGCCAGCAGTTCCTCGCGCAGCGTCTCGTAGGCGTGGCGGGTGGTGGTGCCGCTCGGCTGCGCGCCGGCCACCATGCCTTCGACCAGGTCCCAGCCGTGTTCCTTGCCGCGCAGGCGCGCGGCCCATAGCGGGCCGGAAAAGAAGGTCATTTGGTCGGGATGCTTGCCGGCGGCAAAGTAGCCGCGATCGCGAAAGGACGCGAGCCCTGTCGGCATGGGGCCGAAGGTGTTGGTTTCGGTCGCGAGGGAGCCGCTGAAGACGCGCATGGTGGGTTCTCGTGGGTGGGTTGTCAGAGGACGGGCTCGGCGGCCCGGAGGCGAAGGCGTGCCGGCGACAGCATCTCGGCAGTGAGCCCGAAGCTCGCCGCATGCGCAGGCACCGGCAGGCCACGCGCCAGTGCGGCGCAGGTCTCGCCCATCGCGGCGGAGGTCTGGATGCCGTAGCCACCCTGGGCCGCGACCCAGAAAAAACCGGGCAGCGTGTCGTCAAAGCCGCCCACCAGGTCGCCGTCGGCCACGAAGGAGCGCAGGCCGGCCCAAGCGCGCGTCGGCCGACGGATGCTGAGCGTGGTAACTTTCTCCAGCTTGTGGATCGCGACGGCGATGTCCATCTCTTCGGGCTGGATGTCCTGCGGCACCACCGGGTCGGCGTTCGCCGGTGAGCCGAGCAGCATACCGGCGTCGGGCTTGAAGTACCAGTCCTCGTCTGCGCCGATGGCCATCGGCCAAGCTGCAGCGTCGATGCCTGCGGGTGCGGCGAAGATGAAGGCTGAGCGTCGGCGTGGCTCGATTCCTAGCGGCTCGGCGCCGGCCAGCGCTGCGATGGTGTCGACCCAGGCGCCGGCGGCGTTGAGTACCACCGGTGCTTCGTAGATGCCGCCTCTCGATTCCACGCGCCAGCCGTGGGCGCTGCGCGTCATCGCGGTGACCTCCGCGTCGCACACCAACTGGCCGCCAGCCTCGCGCATGCCGCGCAGGTAACCCTGGTGGATGGCGTGCACGTCCATGTCTGAAGCGTCCGGCTCGTAGACGCCACCGATCACCAGTTCTTTTCGCAGCACCGGCACCAGGGCATGCACCTCTTCGGCGGTGAGTCGGCAGGCATCGGGTGTGACGGAACGCAGAATGTGCCAATGCTTCTCGAGCAGAGCCTCCTGGCCGGTCGTGCCGACGAACATGGCGCCACGGGGCGTGAGCAAAGGATGCTCACTGAAGCCTAGTGGGGGGCTCCTCAGGAAAGCGCGGCTGGCCATGGTGAGCGCGCGCACTTGCGGCGTGCCGTAGCTCTCCATGAACAGGGCGGCAGAACGGCCGGTAGAGTGGTAGCCGGGCTGGCTTTCGCGCTCCAGCAAAACGACACGGCCGTGAGGCGCGAGCCAGTGCGCAACAGAGGCGCCGGCGATGCCGGCGCCGATGACAAGGAAGTCTGCCACGAAGGGCCCTGGCGTGGGGTCGGCTGTCATCGAATGGTAGGGCTCAAAGGAGCGTTGTGCTTCATGTCGGTGCGGAGCGTGTCGAGGGAGGACGTGGTCGGAGCGCATCGAAGTCTAGTGAAGAATTTGCGGATACGAAAATAAAATCGTGGTACTGCGGGTAAACACCAGCGCATCGTTTGAATGTGATTGGCGTCTGCAAAATTTGCATTTACGCAAATTACGGCTTTGTCCGAGATGATTTGCAACGGTGCACGATGAGTGCCGCTGGCAGAATCCGCATACAAAAACAGGACCTCCAGTTGAACGATCCTTCCGCCCCACTGCCTGCAGCTGAGCCCTATACGCTCGACCGCGAAACATTCGGCAAGCGCCTGCGCACGGCGCGCAAGCAGCTTGGCTGGACACTAGTGCAACTCGCCGAGCGGTCGGGTGTGTCGATCACTACGATCTCGCGCGCAGAGCGCGGCCAGCTTGCACTCGGCTACGAGAATTTCGCAGCACTGGGCCACGCTCTGCAGATGGACATGGGTTGGATGTTCTCGGAGTCGGGTCGCAAGGCTTAGCCTTTCACCGGCCCTGTGGTCACGCGCGACGGAGAGGGCGTTATGTATTGCGGTACTTCGGTGACCTACGAATTCCTCGGCACCGAAGCGGTGGGCAAGCAGATGACCCCGGCGCTCGGCAAGGTCCATGCACGCAAAATCGATAAAGAAGACTTCGTACGCCACGCCGGCGAAGAATTCATCCTCGTGCTTTCAGGCTCCATCGAAGTGCATTTCGATACCGGGGAGGTCGTGCGCTTGAAGCGCGGCGACTCGCTGTACTTCGACAGCAGGATTGGGCATGCGTACATGAGCGTGAGCCGGCAGTTAGCGAGAGTGGTCGGCATCACGAGTGGCCTATAGCGATTGAATCGGAAATGACGAGGCTGTTGGGTTGAAGCCTGGGGCTCCTCCAGGGGTCCACTCGTTTTCGACCGCGCGGCGGTGACGATAACCGGCGTAGAGTTGCTTCACCGAATCCGCAGGGGCCAGTTCAATCTTCGTCGGCTGCGCCTCAAAGGCCAAGCCACGCCCGCGATCTGGAACGCGGTGCTTTCGGCCTGACCGTCGCAACATACTCAGGAAGTCGTTCGGCCGCGCGAAAAATTCGCACCAGAGCCCTAGG
>JAQGLP010000452.1 GCA_028292835.1 Variovorax sp. | reverse complement strand
CGGCACGGGCCGCTCGCGCCCGCCGTCGGGCGGGTCGCCTTCGGCGGCCACGCGGGCCCCGGCTGGCACGAGGTCGCGCACGTGCTGCTGCGGCGCTACCCGCAACGCAGCATGGTCGCGCTGGCGCTCATGATCTCGCAGGCCTTCTTCTACAACGCGATCTTCTTCACCTACGCGCTGGTGCTGACGCGCTTTCACGGCGTGCCCGAGGGTGAGGTGGCGCTCTACATCTTTCCGTTCGCGCTCGGCAACGTGCTGGGGCCGCTGCTGCTGGGCCCGCTGTTCGACCGCGTGGGGCGGCGCCGGATGATCGGGCTGACCTATGTGCTGTCGGGCGTCGGGCTGGCGCTGACCGGCTGGGCCTTCATGCGGGGCTGGCTCGACGCGCGCAGCCAAGCGCTGTGCTGGTCGGGCGTGTTCTTCCTCGCCTCGGCGGCGGCCAGCTCGGCCTACCTCACGGTGAGCGAAGTGTTTCCACTCGAGATGCGCGCGATCGCCATCTCGATCTTCTATGCGGTCGGCACGGGCGCCGGCGGCTTCGTGGCGCCGGTGCTGTTCGGCGCGCTGATCGAAACGGGCAGCCGCGGCGCGGTGGCCATGGGCTATGCCATCGGCGCGGCGCTGGTCATCGTCGCCGGGCTGCTGGCGCTGCGCTACGGGGTCGATGCGGAGCGCCGGGCCCTGGAGGACATCGCGCCGCCGCTGAGATCGCTGCCCGGGGACGAGGCGACACGCCGCCCATGACGCGGCCGCCGAGCCTGGGGTTGGCCTCAGCGTTGCTGCGGGTACAGGCCGATGGGCCGCCCCGCCGCGATCCAGGCATCGAGCCCGCCGGCCAGCGGCCGCGCGCGCTTCATGCCCCGCGTGGTCAGCGCGCGCGCCGCCATCGCGGCCGAGCCTTCGTTCGGGCAGTTGCAGTAGAGGACGATGTCGCGCTCCGCGTCGTCGAAGGGCGGGGCCGAGCGCCACTGCTGGATCGATTTCAGCGAGAGCGGGACCGCGCCCGGAATGCGGCGCGGATCGACCTGCAGGCTGGCCTCGCCCCGCACGTCGACGACGATGGGCGGCGGGTCGCTGCCCATCAACGCGTGCAGCTCATCGACGGTGATGCGGGGCATGCCAGTCAGTTGCAGGAAGGCGCGGCGGCGCCAGTAGCGCACGGCCAGCATCACCCCCAGCACGGCCGCCAGCGCGGCGGTGGCGACGCCCCCCGCATCCGCCAGTGCATCGAGCACGGTCCCGATCTGCTCGCGGAAGAACCCGCCCAGGCTCAGGAACACGCCGGTCCACAGCAGCGCCGCGCCGACCTCGAACCCCAGGAAGCGCAGCGATGACATGCCCAGCGCGCCGGCCATCGGTGGCGCCACGACCGACACACCCGGCACGAACTTGGCGGCCACGAGCGACAGGCCGCCCCATCGGGTGATCAGCGCCTCGCTTCGACGCACGCAGGAATCCGGCGAGATCGATATCTTGCAGAGAAGGCGCATGAACCGGTAGCCGTACCTGCGCCCGGCATAGAACCAGGCGCTGTCGCCGAGCACGTTGCCCAGCAGGGCAGCCAGGACCAGGGCAACCAGCAGCATGGGGGGCGCCACCGCCGACAGCGTGCCGGCCACGACCAGCACGGGCGCCGCCGGCAGCGGCAGCCCGAGGCGGGCCGCGAAAGTCACGATGAACACCACGGCGACGGCATGATCGACCATCAGCGCCATCAGCGCCTGCATGCGAGGCTCCGGCGGGTGGCGGGTCGGGAAAGGGACGGCATGGCGGACGGCGTGTCGGACGAGACGGGAACCCCGAGCGTAGCGCCAATGCGCCAAGCCCGCCCAAGCGCCTCAGAGATCGAGCACCAGCGGCCCGCGCACGCAGCGCGAGACACAGATCATCATGCTCTTGCCCGCCGCGTGCTCGGCCTTCGTGAGGATACTGTCGCGGTGCTCGACCTCGCCGGAGATCACCTTGGTTTCGCAGGCGCCGCAGAGGCCCTCCCTGCAACTGTGCTCGGCGGCGATGCCGGCGTCGAGCAGCGCGTCGAGAACCGACCGGCCCGGCGCGACGGCGATCGTCCTGCCGCTGCGCCGAAGCTCGACCAGGCAGCTCTCGCCGTTGTCCGGTGAGGCCGGAGCGGGCGCGGCCGCGAAGCGTTCCACGTGCGCGTTCTCATAGCCCAGCCTTTCGCAGGCGCTCTCGAAGGCGGCGAGCATCGGCGCCGGGCCGCAACCGTAGAAGTGCGCGGCGGCCGAGCGCCCGCGCAGCCAGTGCATGAGGTCGGGCGGGGCGCCGGCCTCGTCGTCGAAATGCCAGTGCAGCCGTACCCCTGCGCCAGCCAGCGCTTCGATCTCGCCAGCAAAGGCGGCCTCCTTGCGGGAACGGGCGCAATAGAAGAAGTCGACCGGCCGGCCCAGCGATACGAGCCGCCGCAGCATGGCCAGCAGGGGTGTCACGCCAATGCCGCCGGCCACCAGCACGCTGACGGGGGCGTCTTCATGGAGGCGGAAATGGTTGCGGGGCGCCGAGATCGGCAGCGTGGTGCCGACGCGCAATTGCCGGTGCACGTAGCGCGAGCCTCCGCGGCTCTGACGGTCTTCCTGGACCGCCACCACGTAGCGATGCCGTTCGGTGGCGGGATTGATGAGCGAATAGCTGCGCACCATGCCGTTGGGCAGGTGCAGGTCGACATGCGCCCCCGCCTCGAAAGCCGGGAACCTGGACGCACCGCCCGGCGGGCGCAGCTCGACGCTGACGACGCCTGGCGCCTCGTGGCGCAGGCTGTGGACCAGCGCATGGATGGAGGTCGTGGACATCGGCCGCCGCTAGATGATGGACAGGCCGCCGTCGACCATCAGCGTCGCGCCGGTGATGAAGGAGGCCTCGTCCGAGGCGAACCACAGGATGGGGCGCGCGATTTCCTCGGGTGCGGCCCAGCGGCCCAGCAGCGAGGTGCTCTGCCGTTCACCCTTGAGCGTCTCGACGCTCTTGCCCGCCTTGTCCGCCCGGGCGACGTGAAAATCGGTAAGCGTGGAGCCCGGGCACACGGCGTTGGCGCGGATGCCGTGTTCGGCCTCCTCGAAGGCCAGGGTGCGCGTCATCGCCAGTTGCGCCGCCTTGGTCGCGTCGTACAGTCCCATGCCCTTGCGCCCCGTCACCGCATAGCAGGACGACACGTTGACGATGCTGCCCCGCCCGGAACGGCGAAGCGCGGGCAAGGCAGCCCTGCAGTAGTTGGAGGTGCCGATCAGGTTCACGCCGACCATGGCTTGCCATTCGGCCGGCTGGGCGTCGGCCAACGCCGCGTAGTTGCGCATCGCGGCGTTGTTGACCAGCACGTCCAGCCGGCCGAAGGCGCCCAGCGCCTGCTCGACCGCCCGGCTCGCCTCGGCGGCATCGGACACGTCGGCCGCGTGGCCCCTCACGCGTGCGCCCGGCACCTGGCGGCGCACGTTCTCCACCGTTCTTTCGAGCGCGGCCGCATCGGCGTCGACGAGCATCACCGCCGCGCCTTCCGCGCAGAACAGCAGCGCCGTGGCCGCCCCGATTCCGGCACCGCCGCCCGTGATGAGCGCGGCCTTGTTTGCGAGTCGTGTCATCGGATCAGTCCACCTTGGCGCCGGTGGCCTTGATGACCTTGCCCCAGCGCGGGATCTCGGCCTTGATCCAGTCGCCGAACTGGGCCGGCGTGCTCGCCACCACTTCGAACTCCATGCTCTCGAGCTTCTCGCGCACATCGGGCATGTGCAGCACCTTCACGATCTCCTTGTTGTAGCGATCGATGATGTTCCTGGGCGTGCCGGCCGGCGCGAGAAAGCCGATCCACGATGTCGCCACGACATCGGGGTAGCCCGACTCCACCAGCGTCGGTACGTCGGGCGTGCTGGGAAAGCGTTTCTGGCCGGAGGTGGCGATCAGCCGCAAGCGCTTTTCCTTGACGAACTGCTGCACGTTGCCCGGCACCAGGAACGCCGCCTGCACCTGGCCGGCGACCAGGTCGGTGATGGCGGGACCGGCGCCGCGGTAAGGCACGTGCGTGGCCTCGAAATGCGCGGCCGCCTTGAACATTTCCATCGTCAGGTGCGACGCGCTGCCGGTGGCAACCGACGCATACGACAGCTGTCCGGCATTGGTCCGGGCCCAGCCGACGAATTCCTTTACCGATTTGACGGGCAGTGCCGGGTTGACCACGAGGTACTGCGGCGAGCTGACCGCCAGCGTGATGGGCGCGAGGTCCTTCACCGGATCGAAGGGCATCTTGGCGAACAGCGTCGGATTGATGGCGATCGGGCCGTTGTAGCCCACCAGCAGCGTGAGCCCGTCGGGCGGGGACTTGGCCACGAAGTCGGCGCCGATGTTGCCGCCGGCCCCCGGCCTGTTGTCGACCACCACCGGCTGGCCGATGAGTTCCTGCAGCTTGGCCGCGACGACTCGGGCGAGTACGTCGTTCGTGCTGCCGGTGATCGGCACGACGATGCGCACCGGCTTGGTGGGCGACCACTCCTGTGCCGCGGCGGCACCGGCCAGCAGGAGGCCGGCGGTCGCGGTCGCGAGGGCCTTGAGAAATGCATGCATGGGGATGTGCCTCTGGATGTGAAGGGTTCAGATCGAGTAGACCGGCTGGTTCTTTCCGTCCGCCAGATGCGCCTTGGCCCATTCGGTGGGATCGAGATCGCGCGCCAGCAGCACGCCTGCCGCGCGCACGTGCTGCATGGTGGCGTCGAGCGCCGGCGGCTCGATGCCCTGGGCGAGACCGAGCGCGGCCTCGTGCAGCATGCGGCGCGCCATGACGATCGCCTTGTCGGTCGGCAGCAGCCGCTCGGCCTCGTGATTCTGGATCGGGCCCATGCTGTCCTGCAGCGACGCGTCCTGCATCGAGAAGCCGAACACGCCGCTGTAGGCACGTTTTTCCTGCTGGGCGCGGCGGTCGATCAGGTAGTCGTTGTCCCTGTTGGCCTTGGGACGGTAGGTGCCCGGCTCGTAGTCCACATGGATGCCCTTGCCCATTTCCATGTCGCGGCGCTCCTCGTCCGAGAGCGGCTTGTCGGGATGGAAGTTGATGCTCCACGCCCAGCAGTGGTGGTCGTCGATCGGCACCCACACGTGGCCGCCCAGCGCGTGGTCGCCGAACGGGGGGATCAGCGTGAACCAGGGGAAGAGCCACTGCGTGACGCGCCAGTAGTAGGAATCGGGCTCGCCGTTGCGGCGACCGAAGAGCGTGAGGCCGAAGGGGTTCTTCTCGATGTCGAAGATGACGTTGCCGTCGGCCTTGATGTAGTCGTTGGCCTTGGTGCCCTGGTGCATGGGATCGATGTCGACTTCGTAGCGGTGCACGTAGGACACGTGGCTGGTGTCGATGCCGCCCTCCATCGCCTGCAGATAGTTTGTTTCCTGCAGCCGCTTGGAGACGAAGACGTGGCTCGCCGGCAGGTTGCACCACTCCACCTCGGGCGGCGCGGGCTGCTGGTCGGCCGGGCCCATGTAGGCCCAGACCATGCCGGCGCGCTCGATGCACGGATACGCCGTGATGCCCATGCGGGGGCAGGCCTGCGGCGCCGAGGGAACGTCCACGCACTGGCCGTCGCGGTTGAACTTGAGGCCGTGGTAGGCGCAGCGGATGCCGTTTTCCTCATTGCGCCCGAAGTAGAGCGACACGCCGCGGTGCGAGCAGAACTCGGCGATCAGGCCCGGGCGGCCTTCGGTGTCGCGGAAGGCCAGCAGTTTCTCGCCCAGGATCTGGACGCGCACCTGCGGCCCGTCGGGCTCTGCGATCTCGCTCGACAGCAGGATCGGCACCCAATAGCGGCGCATCAGGTTGCCCATGGGGGTTCCGGGACCGGTCCGGACCAGCGTTTCCGACATTTCCTTGTTCATGTATCGTCCTCAAGTTGGGTTGTTTGTCCGTCTGATGAAACTAGTATCCGCTTCATGGACTCAGTTCGTCAAGTCCGGACTCGCCCGCCATGGCCGAGCTGCGCGGCCGCATACCATCGCAGCGTCGTTACCGCACAAAGTAAAAAGGAAGACCCCCTGTGGCCGAGAGCGAAAAATTGAACGACAGCGTGCGCGCCGTGGACCGGGCGCTCGAAATCCTGCTGGCCTTTACTCCGACCGACAACGAACTGTCGGCCGGCGAACTCCTGAAGCGCGTTGACCTGAGCCGCCCCACGCTCTACCGGCTGCTCTACACGCTGGAGCAGAGCGGATTCGTCGTCTCGACCGGCGAGCCGCAGCGCTTTCGCCTGGGGCCCGCCGTGGCACGGCTGGCGCATGTCTGGACGTCGACGCAGGACATCGGCGCCATTGCCCAGCCCATGATGCAGCGCCTGCGCGAGCAGACCGGGGAGACGGTGGCGTTGTTCGTGCCGCAGGGGATGTACCGCGTCTGCGTGGCGGAACTGGCGAGCAGCCAGCCGCTGAGCTTCAAGCGGGGCGTCGGGTACTCCGAACGCATCGCCGTGGGGGCCAGCGGGCGGGCGATCCTGGCCCACACCGTGCTCGAAGACGGCGAACTGGCGCGGTATGCGGCGGGCCTGAAGATCGACCTGGAGGGCTACCCGAAGGAACTCGAGGCGATCCGCAAGCGCGGGTACGCCACCAGCCGCAACGAACTGCTGCAAGGCGCGGTGGCCATCGCCGCGCCCTACTTCAACGGCGCCGCCCAGGTTGCGGGATCGATCGCCGTGTTCGGTCCGAGCGCGCGCATGCACGCCGCGGAGGTCGAGGCCTTCGGCAAGCTGCTGGTGGAGGAAGCACGCGCGCTGTCGAGGGCGTTGGGCAGCCCCTAGGCGCGGGCGGTCAGATCGCGACCAGCTGGCGCACGCCCTGCGCGTCCATGTCCTTGCCGAGACCGCGGGCGATGACCTCACCGCGTTCCATCACCAGGTAGTCGTCGGCCAGTTCCCGCGCGAAGTCGTAGTACTGCTCGCACAGCACGATGGCCATGTCACCGCGCCCGGCCAGCCTGCGGATGACGCGGCCGATGTCCTTGATGATGCTCGGCTGGATGCCTTCGGTCGGCTCGTCGAGGATCAGCAGCCTGGGGCCGGGCGCAAGCGCGCGGGCGATGGCGAGTTGCTGCTGCTGCCCGCCCGACAGGTCGCCCCCGCGGCGGCCCAGCATCTGCCCGAGCACCGGAAACAGTTCGTACAGCTCGGGCGGTATCGGCGTGCCGCCCGGCCTGTAGGCCAGGCCCATGCGCAGGTTTTCCTCGACCGTGAGCCGCGCGAAGATCTCGCGGCCCTGTGGCACGAAGCCCAGGCCGGCGCGGGCGCGCTCGTAGGGCGTCCTGCGATGCAGCGGCATGCCCTCGAACTCGATACTGCCGCTCCGGATGGGCACCAGCCCCATCAGCGATTTCAGCAGGGTCGTCTTGCCGACGCCGTTGCGCCCCAGCAGGACCGTGACCCGGCCCGCACGCGCTTCGAAGCTCACGTCGCGCAGGATGTGCGAGCCGCCGTAGTACTGCTGGATGTTCTTGACGATGAGCATGGCGGTTTGCTATTGATTTGATAGCTTCCAGCATAGACGTGACATACGCTGGCGCTGTTTTTGCTTGAACAAGCAGGCGGTGCGCCTAGCGCCCCAGGTACACCTCGATGACGCGCTCGTCGGCCTGCACCTCGTCCAGCGTGCCCTGCGCCAGCACGGCGCCGTCGCACAGCACGGTGACGGTCTCGGAGATGGCGCGGATGAAGCCCATGTCGTGCTCCACCACCATCAGCGAGTGCCGGCCCTTGAGCGCGAGGAACAGCTCGGCGGTGCGCGCCGTTTCCTCGTCGGTCATGCCGGCCACCGGCTCGTCGAGCAGCAGCAGCCTGGGGTCCTGCATCAGCAGCATGCCGATCTCGAGCCATTGCTTCTGCCCGTGGCTCAGGTTGCCGGCGCTGCGCGAGACGCTCCCGGCCAGCTGGATCGTCTCGATGACCTCGGCCAGCCGGTCGCTCTGCGCGGAGTCGAGCCGGAACAGCATCGAATGCCCGACGCCCTTGTGCGTCTTGAGCGCGAGCTCCAGGTTCTCGAACACCGTCAGCTGCTCGAACACCGTGGGCTTCTGGAACTTGCGCCCGATGCCCAACTGCGCGATCTCGGCCTCGCGGTAGCGCAGCAGGTCGATGGTGCTGCCGAAGAAGACGCGGCCCTCGTCCGGCCGCGTCTTGCCGGTGATGATGTCCATCATCGTGGTCTTGCCCGCCCCGTTGGGGCCGATGATGCAGCGCAGCTCGCCCGGCGCGATGTCGAGCGAGAGCTTGTTGATGGCCTTGAAGCCGTCGAAGCTCACGCTCACGTCCTCCAGGTACAGGATGCGGCCGTGCGCCACGTCCACCTCGCCGGGTACCACGAGCCGCCCGAAGTCCGCGGCGCGACCGCCGGACGCGGTGTGGCCGGGCTGCGACGCACCGCCGTGGCGGGCCAGGCGCCGGGCGCCCTCGTCCATCAGTTCGGGTGTCATGCGCGGGCGCCCCCGGTCTGGATCGAGCGCATGGGCGGCACGGCGGCGGGCTCCACGCCCTCGGACGCCGCCAGCGAACGCCGCGCCTCGGCGGCGCCTTCGCCCGCCGTCGCAGGGCCGCGCCGCCGCAGTCGGCGCACCAGGCCCACGACGCCTTCGGGCATGAACAGCGTCACGCCGATGAAGAGCGCCCCCAGGAAGTACAGCCAGAACTCCGGGTACGCCACGGTGAGCCAGCTCTTGGCGCCGTTGACGATGAAGGCGCCCACGACCGGCCCGATCAGCGTGGCGCGCCCGCCCACGGCCGTCCACACCGCGATCTCGATCGAGCTGGCGGCGCTCATCTCGCCCGGGTTGATGATGCCCACTTGCGGCACGTAGAGCGCACCGGCCACGCCGCACATGACGGCCGAGATCACCCAGATCGCGAGCTTGTAGGGCAGCGGGTTATAGCCTGAGAACATGACGCGCGTCTCGGCGTCGCGGATGGCCTGCAGCACGCGGCCGAACTTGCTGGCGACCAGCCACCGGGCAAGCAGGAGGAAAGCGAGCAGCGTGAGGCCGGTGAGCGCGAAAAGCGTCATGCGCATCTCCCGCGTCGCCAGCGGCACGCCCAGGATGCGCTTGAAGTCGGTAAAGCCGTTGTTGCCGCCGAAGCCGGTCTCGTTGCGAAAGAACAGCAGCATCGTCGCGAAGGTCATCGCCTGCGTGATGATCGAGAAGTACACGCCCTTGATGCGCGAACGGAACGCGAAGAAGCCGAACACCAGGGCCACCAGGCCCGGCACCGCGACGACCAGAACCAGGGTGGCGACGAAGCTGCCCGAGAACGTCCAGTGCCCGGGCAGCGTCTTCCAGTCGAGGAACACCATGAAGTCCGGCAGGTCGCTGCGGTAGTTGCCGTCGCGCCCGATCTGGCGCATCAGGTACATGCCCATCATGTAGCCGCCCAGCGCGAAGAAGAGGCCGTGGCCGAGCGACAGGATGCCCGTGTAGCCCCAGATCAGGTCCATCGCCAGCGCGCAGATGGCGTAGCACATGATCTTGCCCACCAGCGCCACCGCGTAGTCGCTCATGTGCAGCGCGCTGCCGGCCGGCACGACGATGTTGAGCACCGGCGCCAGCGCGCACACAGTGACCAGCGCGACGAAGAAGGCGGTCCAGCCCTTGCCGCTCAACAACGGCGCCTTTGGGGGAAAGATCACGGATTTCATAGGCAGACAAAGCTCATCGCAAACAGGAATGAAAATCCAGGGACACCGCGGAACCGGCTTTGCCGGGCCGTTGGTGTTGCCCCCTGCAAGGGGGTGGGCGAAAGCGACACGCAGTGCGCGAAGCCTGGGGTGTGCTCATACCTCCCGGCCTTTCACCGCAAAGATGCCCTGCGGACGCTTCTGGATGAACACGATGATGAAGACCAGCACCGCGATCTTCGCCAGCACCGCGCCGGCCCAGCCCTCGATGAACTTGTTGAGGATGCCCAGGCCCATGGCCGCGTACACCGTGCCCGCGAGCTGGCCGACGCCGCCCATCACCACCACCATGAACGAATCGACGATGTAGCTCTGGCCGAGGTCGGGCCCGACGTTGCCGATCTGGCTCAAGGCGCAGCCCGCCAGGCCCGCGATGCCCGATCCCAGCGCGAAGGCGCAGGTGTCGATGCGCGCCGTGTTGACGCCCATGCACGAGGCGATGGGGCGGTTCTGCGTCACGCCGCGCACGAACAGGCCGAGCCGCGTGCGCCCGATCAGCCAGCCCATGGCCAGCAGCACCAGCCCGGCGAAGACGACGATGCAGATGCGGTTCCACGGCAGCGTCACGTTGCTGAGCATCGTGAAGCCGCCGCTCATCCAGCCCGGATTCTCGACGCCGACGTTCTGTGCGCCGAAGAGGGTGCGCACGAACTGCTGGAGCATCAGGCTGATGCCCCAGGTGGCGAGCAGCGTCTCCAGCGGCCGCCCGTAGAGGAAGCGGATCACGCCCCGCTCCAGCACCGCGCCGACCAGCGCCGAGGTCAGGAAGGCGGCCGGGATCGCGGCCACCAGGTAGCCGTCGAACCAGGACGCTGGCAGGTAGCGCTGGAACAGGCCCTGCACCACGTAGGTCGCGTAGGCCCCGATCATCATCAGCTCGCCGTGCGCCATGTTGATCACGCCCATCAGGCCGTAGGTGATCGCCAGCCCCAGCGCGGCGAGCAGCAGCACCGAGCCCAGGCTGATGCCGCTGAAGAGGGCGTTGACGCGGTCGCCCCATACCAGCGCGCCGTCGATGCCGCGGATCGAGGCGGCGATGGCGGCCCGGACCTGCGGGTCGGTCTCGTCGGCCAGCCGCTGGTTGAGCAGCAGCTTGGTGTCGGGGTTGCGGTTGTTGCCCAGTTCCCTGGCGGCGGTGAGGCGTTTCGCCTTGTCGGCGCTGGTGAGCATGCCGGCGGCGCGCACGAGTTCGAGCTGCGCCTTGATCTTGGGGTTGGTCTCGGC
>JAQGLP010000425.1 GCA_028292835.1 Variovorax sp. | reverse complement strand
AGACTTCGACATGACCCTCTTCACCACCCGCCGCACGGCCATCGCGGCCTTGAGCCTGGGCGCCGCGCTGACCGTGTTCGCTCCGTTCGCCTCGGCCCAGGCCGTGGCCGACATCAAGAAAAAGGGCGAGGTCACGATCGGCATGCTGGTCGACTTCCCGCCCTATGGCACCACCAACGCGCAGAACCAGCCCGATGGCTACGACGCCGACGTCGCCCGGCTGCTGGCCAAGGACTGGGGGGTGAAGGTCAACATCGTGCCGGTGACCGGCCCGAACCGCATCCCGTTCCTTTTGACCAACAAGGTCGACCTGCTGGTGGCTTCGCTGGCCGTGACGCCCGAGCGCGCCAAGCAGGTGCAGTTCTCGCAGCCCTATGCGGCCGCGACCATCGTGCTGTACGGCAAGACGGGCAGCAACATCAAGGGCGCGGCCGACCTGAAGGGCCTGCGCGTGGGCGTGGCGCGCGCCAGCACGCAGGACGTGGCGGTGACCAAGGCGGCGCCCGAAGGCACCGAGATCCGCCGTTTCGATGACGATGCTTCGGCCATGCAGGCGCTGATGTCGGGCCAGGTCGATGCCATCGGCTGCTCGGTCACGGTGGCCGCGCAGATCGCCAAGCGCGTGCCGCCCCAGACCTTCGAGAACAAGTTCACGCTGGTGCAGCAGGCCATGGGGATCGCGATGCGCCCGGGCCAGGACGAGCTGCTGAAGGCCGTGAACGATTTCGTGGCGAAGAACACCGCCAATGGCGAGTTGAACAAGCTCTACAACAAGTGGCTGCAGACCGACCTGCCCAAGCTGAACTGACCGACAGAGGAATCCATGACCATGACGGACCCAGTCGCCACGCAAGCCGGCACGGAGCCGATCATCCGCATCGAGGCGGTGAACAAGTGGTACGGCACCTTCCAGGTGCTGACCGGCATCGACCTTTCGGTGCGCAGCGGCGAGCGCATCGTGATCTGCGGACCGTCCGGCTCGGGCAAGTCGACGCTGATCCGCTGCATCAACCGGCTGGAGACGGTGCAGCAGGGCCGCATCGTGGTGGACGGCATCGACCTCACGGCCGGCGGCAAGAACGTCGATGCGGTGCGCGCCGAGGTCGGCATGGTGTTCCAGCAGTTCAACCTGTTCCCGCACCTAACGATCCTGCAGAACTGCACGCTGGCGCCGATGCGCTCGCGCGGCATGACGAAGGCCGAGGCCGAGGCGGTGGCGATGAAATACCTCGCGCGCGTGCGCATCCCGGAGCAGGCGAACAAGTACCCGAGCCAACTCTCGGGCGGCCAGCAGCAGCGGGTGGCGATCGCGCGCGCGCTGTGCATGACCCCCAAGATCATGCTGTTCGACGAGCCCACTTCGGCGCTAGACCCGGAAATGGTCAAGGAGGTGCTCGACACCATGATCGGCCTGGCCGAGGACGGCATGACCATGCTGTGCGTCACGCACGAGATGGGCTTTGCGCGCAGCGTGGCCGACCGCGTGATCTTCATGGCCGACGGCAGGATCGTCGAGCAGGCGCCGCCGGCCGAGTTCTTCGGCAGCCCGAAGCACGAGAAGACGCGCCAGTTCCTGAGGCAGATCCTCAGCTCGCATCAGGCGCATTGAGCCCATGGTTCCCGTCCTGATTTCCCTGTCCTCCTTCGGCGCGGCCGAGGTGAGGCGCCATGGGCAGCTGTGGTGCGCGCGCCTCGCGCGGGAGGCCGGCGCGGATGGCGTGGAGGTGCGCGGCGAGCTGCTGAGCGACGCGGCCGCCGAACTGCCCGCGCTGGCCGGCCTGGCGGCGGTGTATTCGAGCCCCGAGGGGCTCTGGACGCCCGCCGGCGTGCTCGACACGGGCGCCCTGGAGCGTGGGCTGGCCGCGGCGGCGACGCTGCGCGCGGTGCGGCTCAAGATGGCGATCGGCGGCTTCGGCGCCGCTTCGCACGCGTCGCTGGCGCGGCTTAAGGCGAGGCTCGCTACACAGCCGGTCGAACTGGTGATCGAGAACGACCAGACCGAGACGGCCGGCACGCAGGGCGCGCTGCAGGCCTTCTTTGAGGCGCAGCAGGCCGCGGGCCTGGACCTGGGCATGACCTTCGACATGGGCAACTGGCACTGGCTGGGCGAATGTCCGCTGCAGGCGGCGAAGGCGCTGGCCTCGCGCGTGCGCTACATCCACTGCAAGGGCGTGCAGCGGCTGCCGGCCAAGTGGATTGCGGTGCCGCTCGCCGATTCGGTCGCGCCCTGGCGCGCCGTGCTGCGCGCCCTGCCGGCCGATGTGCCGCACGCCATCGAATACCCCCTGGTCGGCGACGACCTGCTCGCCGTCACGCGAGACCAGATCGCACACATCCGCTCGGCGCGGACGATCCCATGACAACAGAATCCGCCACCTTCGATGTCGCGCTGTTCGGTGAAGCCATGCTGCTTCTGGTGGCCGACCGGCCCGGCCCGATCGAGCACGCGACCGCCTTCCACAAGCGCACTGCCGGCGCCGAAACCAACGTGGCCATCGGCTTGGCGCGCCTGGGCCTGAAGGTCGGATGGGCCAGCCGCCTGGGCCAGGATTCGATGGGTCGCGCGCTGCTCGGCACCCTGCGGGACGAGGGCATCGACTGCTCGCACGTGGTCTGCGACCCGGCGCAGCGCACCGGCTTCCAGTTCAAGGGCCGGGTGACCGATGGCAGCGATCCGCCGGTCGAATACCACCGCAAGGGCTCGGCCGCCAGCCGGATGGGGCCGGCCGACATCGACGAAGCCTGGCTGCGCAGCGCGCGGCACCTGCACGCGACGGGCGTGTTCGCCGCCATTTCCGACACCAGCCTGCAGGCGGCGCTCAAGACCATGGAAGTGATGCGCGCCGCGGGCCGCACGGTCTCGTTCGACCCCAACCTGCGGCCCACGCTCTGGGCGTCGAGAGAGGCGATGCGGCACTGGATCAACGAACTCGCCGCACGTGCCGACTGGGTGCTGCCGGGCATCGAGGAGGGCCTGTTTCTCACGGGTGCAAGCACCCCCGAAGGCGTCGCGCGGTTCTACCGGCAGCGCGGGGCGAAGCTGGTGGTCGTCAAGCTCGGCGCCGAGGGCGCCTACTACGACAGCGACGAGGCCGGCACCGGGCGCGTCGCCGGGTTCCCGGTGGCCGAGGTGGTCGATACGGTTGGGGCGGGCGACGGCTTCGCGGCCGGCTTGGTCAGCGCGCTGCTGGAAGGCAGGACCGTGGCCGAGGCGGTGCGGCGCGGCGCCTGGATCGGCGCGCGCGCGGTTCAGGTGCTGGGCGACACCGAGGGTCTGCCCACGCGCGCCCAGCTGGAGGCCTCCGGCATCGAAGGCCCCGGGGCTGCGCGCACCGATTCCTCCCCGGTTTCCCAAGGGGCCGCCAAGGCAGATCTCGGCGGCCCGCGCAAGAACGTCCTCGTCTTTCGCGAGCTGCCCGCCGACCAGCTGGCCCGGCTGCAAGCTGCGCACGAGGTCACGGTGGCCAACCCGCGCATCGCCGCGCAGCGCGCCGCCTTCGAGGCCGCCTTGCCGCTCGCGCACGGCCTGATCGGTTCGAGCTTTCCGGTTCCCCCGGCGCTGCTCGACCGCGCGCCGAGGCTCGAAGTGATTTCCAGCGTCTCGGTCGGCGTCGACAACTACCCGCTGGCGGCACTGGCGGCGCGTGGCATCCTGCTCTGCCACACCCCGGGCGTGCTCGACGAAACCGTGGCGGACACGGTCTTCGCGCTCCTGATGGCGACCAGCCGCCGCGTGGTCGAACTCTCGAACCTGGTGCGCGAAGGCCGCTGGACCGCCAACATCGGCGAGGACCTGTTCGGCTTCGATGTGCACGGCAAGACGCTCGGCCTGCTGGGCTTCGGGCGCATCGGGCAGGCCATCGCGCGGCGCGCCGCGCTCGGCTTCGGCATGCCGGTGCTCTACCACGCGCGGCGTCCGGTCGATCTGGTCGCGCAGGCGCCCGAGCTGCTGGGCCGGGCCGTGCACACGCCGCTGGAAGGGCTCCTGGCGCGTGCCGATATCGTGGTCGCGATGCTGCCGCTGTCGGACAGCACGCGCGGCCTGATCGACGCGTGCGTGTTCGGCGCGATGAAGCCGGGCGCGATCTTCATCAACGGCGGGCGCGGCGCCACCGTGCGGGAAGACGCGCTGCTCGCCGCGCTCGACCACGGCACGCTGCGCGCCGCCGGCCTCGACGTGTTCGCGACCGAGCCGCTGCCGCTCGACTCGCCCCTGCGTACCCACCCGCGCGTGACCCCACTGCCGCACGCCGGCTCGGCCACGCACGAAACGCGCCATGCGATGGCCCGGCTGGCGACGACCAGCCTGCTGCAGGCCCTGGCCGGCGAGCGGCCCGCCACCGTCTACGACCCGGCCCGCGCTTGAACGGCAGACCCCCCGCGGCGCGCCCGGCCCGCGCCACCATTGCCGACGTCGCCCGGGTGGCGGGCGTGTCCAAGGCCACGGTCTCGCGCTTCCTCAACCACCGAGAGCGGCTGCTGAGTCCCGACATCGCGGCCCGCGTGGAGACGGCGGTGGCGGCGCTGGACTATTCGCCGAGCGCGATGGCGCAGGCGCTGAGCCACGGCCGCTCGCGCCTGATCGGCCTCATCGTGGCCGACATCACCAACCCCTATTCGGTCGCCGTGCTGCGCGGCGCCGAGAAGGCTTGCCAGGAAGCGGGCTACCTCGTGGTGCTGTTCAACCTCGGCAACGACTTCGAGCGCGAGCGCGAGGCCATCGACGCGCTCGCCGGCTACCAGGTCGACGGCTTCATTCTCAACACGCTGGGCGGCGGCACGGGCCTGGCCGACGCCAGCGCCCTGCATGGCAAACCGGCCGTGCTGGTGGACCGGCGCCATGCCGGCATGCACACCGACTTCGTCTCGCTGGACAACCCCGCCGCGATGACGGCGGCGTGCGGCCACCTCGTCGAGGGCGGCTACCGCGAGCTGCTCTACATCACGGAACCGCAGAAGGGCGTGAGCTCGCGGCGCGAACGCACGGCGGCGTTCGGCGCCTGCGTGGCCGCGCACGAGCCGCGCGTGGCCGGCGAGATCTTCGAATGCGTCGAAGGGGGCCACGAGGCGCTCGACGAAGCCCTGCGCGCCCT
>JAQGLP010000423.1 GCA_028292835.1 Variovorax sp. | reverse complement strand
CCGCCGGTCTCCACCTGGAACAGCACGCCGGCGCCGGCAATCGGTACGGTACCGCGCGCCACGCGCAGCGCCAGCGGCTGCGGCAGCAGCGCCCCGGGGGCCGCATCCTGGCCATCGCCCGAGACATAGAGCATTTGTTCGAACGACGTGAGCGGCGGAAAGAGGTCGCGGCAGTCGCTCGCGAGGGTCAGGACGCCCTCGGCATCCACCTCGACGATGCCGAGCCGGCAATAGGCGTCCGCCACGCCGGCCGGCTCACGCGCCACCGGGTCGCCGTCGTCATTGCGCGGCCACTCGACATCGGCCGTGATGGTGCGTGCCGGGATCTGCCAGTAGTCGCCCGGCCGCCAGGCGCCGCCCGGCTCGAAGCGCACCTGCACGCCGTCTTCCAGTTCGAGCCAGACGCCTTCGACGACAGGCAGCGCCTGGGTGCCGGCGCCGGCAGGCTGGTGGTCCCAGCGCCGCAGCAGCGGATGGCGCGAGGGGTCCTGGCCGATCGTGCCGCCGGGGACGCCGTCGAGCACGAGCTCGAGTTCGTCGTCGCCGTCGCCCAGGTACTCGAACAACACGCCGGCGCGCCGTTCCAGTTCGCTGTCGTCGTCGATGAGCTCGACGCGGTCGTGCGCCGCCAGGTCGAGGTTGGCGTCGCGCCCGCGCGCCGCGATCCGCACCACGGTCTGCCGCCGGGCGGCATCGACGCTGACGCCCACCACCGCATAGGCGACCGAGCCATTCTCGCGCGACCATTTGAAGCTCGGCTCCGCGCCGCCCTCATGCACCTCGACCCGGTAGAGCTGGTTCTCCAGACGCCGGTAGCCGGCGGTGGCGGCGATCTCGCACAGATTGGCGGCCGCGAGTTGCGGCTCGGCACGCGCGGCCAGGCGCGGCCGCGAGGCGTTCACCAGCGCGTCCCACGCCGGAATGCTCGAATCGCAGTTCCAGTCGAACGGACTGGCCGCCGGCAACGCCAGGGCGCGCACCTGCGCGACAGTGCGCGCGCGCGTCGCGGTGTCGGGGCCGCCGAGCGCGATTTCGCGGATCGCCGGCGCTTCGAGGGCCGACAGGTGGCGCTGCCACACGTCCAGGTACATCAGGTAGGCCGCCCCGCGCGCGAGCCGCGTGCCCGCGCCGCCGTCGGGCTGCCGCGCATACGACGCGCGCGCTTCCAGCTCGCACAGCGTGCCGTTCACATAGCAGCGCCCGGGCTCGATCGACAGGTTGACGGCCGGCAGCGCGGCGGCCCCCGGGCCCGCGCCGCCGCCGACGCGCAGCACGGTCGATGCGTCGCCCACCACCCAGCCCGGATCGGCGCCGGAGAACGACAGGCCCCGCAGCGTCGCCGAGGTGCCCAGGCCGTGCCGCGTCCAGTTGGCGCCGCCGTCGGTGCTGTGCAGCACCAGGCCGTCCGCGCCGACGGCCCAGCCTTCATAGGGGTCGCGAAAGCCGATCGCATGAAGCGTGGCCGTCGACGGTGTGTTGCACGGCAGCCAGGTCGCGCCGAAGTCTTCGCTGCGCACGATGCCGCCGTCCTGCCCCGCCGCCCAGGCGAGCGTGGTGCCGAAGACGGCGAGCGCGCGCAGGTGCGCGCGCGTGCCGCTCGGCGCGCCGACCCAGGTCTGGCCGCCGTCGCTGGTGGCGACGATGGCGCCGGCCTGTCCGACCGCCAGTCCGTTGAACGCATCGATGAAATGCACCGCGTGAAGCCGCGCCGCGTCGGTCTGCGCCAGGCTCCAGTTCGCGCCGCCATCGCGGGTCGCGACAACGATGCCACCGTCGCCCACGGCCCAGGCATGGTCGGCATCGAACACCGCGACCCCCCGCAGCGTGCGCAGCGTGCCGGCGTCCTGCGCGGTCCAGCTCAGGCCCCCGTCGCTGGTCTTGCGCACCACGCCGCCATCGCCGACCAGCCAGCCGACGCCGCCCGCCTGTTGCAGCGCGCGCAGCGTTTGCGCGGTGTGCAGGTCCACGAGCGTCCAGTCGGCGCCGGCGTTGGAGGTCACCAGCAACGCGCCGTCCTCGCCGATGACCCACGCGACGTTGGCGTTGACCGCGTGCACGGCCAGCGCAACGGTTTCCGCCACCAGCGCGTAGCCGGCGCCCTCCAGCGGCGCGGCGCAGGCGCCCAGGATGTCGCGCGCCTGCCGTTCGGCGCGGTAGCGCGTCAGGTCGGCCTGCTCGTTCCAGTCGGCGTCGGTGACGATGCGGCCCTGCTGCAGGCGCACCGCGCTGTGGTGCAGCGCGCGGTCGAAGGTGTCGCGGGTGAGATCGGCTTTCATGACTGTCCTTTGGCCGTCAGGTGACGAAGAAGAGGCCGGCTTCCAGCCCGAAGCGCAGGTACTCGTCGAGGGCCTCGCGCAGGTTGGCCAGGCGTTGCGGCTGTTTCAGGAACTCGAACGCACCCATCTCGGCGCCGCTTTCGGCGCCGGCGCCGATCTGCGGCGCGCAGCGCTGTTCGAGCTGCCCATAGCCTGGATCGCCATAGCGCCGCGAAACGAAAAGCGGACGGATCAATGCCGCCACCTCGGCGCGG
>JAQGLP010000377.1 GCA_028292835.1 Variovorax sp. | reverse complement strand
GGCGCGCTGCGCCAGACGCACTACCGCGCCTATGCCACGCGCGCCAGCGAGTTCGGAGATCCGGCGCTGGACAACACGGCCCTGATCCAGGAAATCCTGGCGCTGCGCGAGGAAGAGGCGCACCTGCTGGGCTATCCCAACTTCGGGGAATTGTCGGTGGCGCCGAAGATGGCCGAGTCGGCCGATGAAGTGATCCGCTTCTTGCGCGACCTGGCCGTCAGGGCCAAGCCCTACGGCGAGAAGGACTTGGCGGACCTGCGTGCCTTCGCCGCCACCGAGCTCGGCATCGCCGATCCTCAACCCTGGGACTGGACCTACATCGGCGAAAAATTGAAGGAAGCGCGCTACGCCTTCAGCGACCAGGAGGTCAAGCAATACTTCCCGGCGCCCCAGGTGATGGCCGGCCTGTTCAAGATCGTCGAGACGCTGTTCGAGGTGTCGATCCGCCGAGACAGCGCGCCTGTGTGGCACCCGGGCGTCGAGTTCTACCGGATCGAGCGCGCCGGTCGGAAGGTCGGGCAGTTCTATCTCGACCCCTCGGCGCGCGCCGCCAAGCGCGGCGGCGCGTGGATGGACGACGTGCGCGCGCGCTGGCTGCGCCCGGACACGGGCGCGCTGCAGACGCCGGTGGCGCAGCTAGTGTGCAACTTCGCCGAGGGCACGGGCGGCAAGCCCGCGCTGCTCACGCACGACGACGTGACCACCCTCTTCCACGAGTTCGGCCACGGCCTGCACCACATGCTCACGCGGGTCGACGAGCGCGATGTCTCGGGCATCAGCGGCGTCGAGTGGGACGCGGTCGAACTGCCGAGCCAGTTCATGGAAAATTTCTGCTGGGAGTGGGACGTGCTGCGGCACATGACAGCGCACGTCGACACCGGCGCGCCGCTGCCGCGCGACCTCTTCGACAAGATGACGGCCGCCAAGAATTTCCAGAGCGGTCTGCAGACGCTGCGCCAGATCGAGTTGTCTCTGTTCGACATGCTGCTGCACACCGAATTCGACGCCGCCCATGCCCAGCCGGGCGACGTGATGGCGCTGCTCGGCAAGGTGCGCGCGGAAGTCGCCGTCATGCCCGCCCCGCCCTTCAGCCGCACGCCCAACACCTTCACGCACATCTTCTCGGGCGGCTATGCGGCCGGCTACTACAGCTACAAGTGGGCCGAGGTGCTGAGCGCGGACGCCTACGCGGCGTTCGAGGAAACGGCCGGCGCCGACGGGACGCCGAGCATCGAGACCGGGCGCAGGTACCGCGAGGCCATCCTCGAAGCCGGCGGCAGCCGCCCGGCGATGGAATCGTTCAAAGCCTTCCGCGGCCGCGCGCCCAGCCTGGACGCGCTGCTGCGCCATCAGGGCATGGCCGAGCCGCAGCCGGCCTGATGGCGCAGCGGTGATGGAAGCGCGCCGCGGGCCTCGCGGCCGCTCTTCATGCGCGCTTCGATACAGCCGGGCCTGAGATACTTGCGCTCCCGCATTCGCCGCCACCCACATGAAGCTTGCCATCCCTCTTTGCTGCGCCGCGGGCCTGCTGCTCGCGGCGGGCTGTGCCCTGGCGCAGCCGGTCTATCGCACCGTCGACGCGAACGGCAAGGTCGTCTTCTCCGACCGGCCGGCGGCAGATGGCCGCGCCCTGCCGGGCGGCATCCTGGGCGGCCACGCATCGGCCGCCCAGGATGAGGGCAACGCGGCCCTGCCCTATGAACTGCGCCAGGTCGTCGGCCGCTACCCGGTCACGCTCTACACGGGCGAGGACTGCGCGCCCTGTGCCTCGGGCCGATCGCTGCTTGTGGCGCGGGGCGTGCCCTTCAGCGAGCGCACCGTCAGGACGACGGAGGACGTGCAGGCGCTGCAGGACCTGAGCGGCCAGGGCTCGCTGCCCTTGCTGGGCATCGGGGCACAGCAGGTCAAGGGCTTCTCGGAGGCGCAGTGGTCGCAGTACCTCGACGCCGCGGGTTATCCGAAAAGCACGCAGTTGCCGTCCGGCTACCGCAATCCGCCGGCGGCGCCGCTGGTGGCGCTCCGCTCCTTGCCCGTCACTCCCGCTGCACCGGCTCCGGCGCCCGTGCCCGCAGCGGCGCAGCGTGTCGCGCCGGCTGCGGCCAACCCTGGCAACCCGGCCGGCATCCGTTTCTAGCCGGCGCCCGCAGGCTGCCCTTTGCGGCAGCGTGGCGTGTGGTCGCGCTTTGTCGAAGGACCGCAGCAAGGACACCATCATCTCGGGCGGCGAGAACATCTCGTCCATCGAGGTGGATGGATGTCCTCCACCGCCATCCCGACGTGCCGGCCGCTGCCATGGTGGCCCAGCCCGACGCGCGCTGGGGCGAAACGCATGGCCGGCTTCAACGCATGTGCGCCGTGGTGTTCAGCGGGACCCCCGAGACCGCGGTCCAGCAAGATCGAGAAGTTCGAGCTGCGCCGCCAAGCCGGCTCGGCCGCAGCGATCAACGTGCAGGCGCTCAGTCGAAGTGCAGCGTCTGCACGCCCGCCGCTGTGCCGAGCAGGCAGACATCGGCCTTCTGGTGCGCGAAGACGCCGACCGTCACCACGCCCGGCCACTGGCTGACCTCGGTCTCGAAGGCCAGCGGATCGGCGATCTTCAGGCCGGTTACGTCGATGATGTGCTGGCCGTTGTCGGTCACCAGCGCCACGCCGTCCTGCTCGCGCACCTGGGCAATGCCACCCAGCGCCGCGAACTGTCGCATGATGCGCCGCGCCGCCATCGGGATCACTTCCACCGGCAGCGGAAAGGCGCCCAGCGTCTCGACGCGCTTGGAGGCGTCGGCGATGCACACGAAGCGCCGCGACTGCGCCGCCACGATCTTCTCGCGCGTGAGCGCGGCGCCGCCGCCCTTGACCATGAAGCCTTGACCGTCGATCTCGTCGGCGCCATCGATGTAGACCGCCAGCTCGTCGACCTCGTTGCTGTCGAACACCGGAATGCCGAGCGCGCGCAGGCGCTCGGTCGAGGTCACCGAGCTCGACACCGCGCCCCGGATCTCATGCTTGATGGTCGCCAGCGCGTCGATGAACTTGTTGACGGTGGAGCCGGTGCCCACGCCGACGATCTCTCCGCGCACCACGTGGTCGAGCGCCGCGCGGCCCACCAGCGCCTTGAGCTCGTCCGGGCTGGGAACATCCGCGCCGCGGGAAGTGGATGGAGGAAGGGTGCGGTCGGGGCCGGTCGAGGTCATGGGCGAAAATCCTGCAAAGAAAATTGACAGGAATTATCCCGTGCCGCCGCTCTCCGCCCTCTATCCGCTTGCGCGGCCCCTCCTCTTCGGCCTGGACGCCGAGCATGCCCACGAACTGACGCTCGACGCACTGGCGCGCACCCAGAACACGCCGCTGGCGCGCGCCTATGCCGCAGCGCGCGTCGAGGACCCCGTCATGCTCGCCGGCCTGCGCTTTCCCAACCGCGTGGGCCTCGCCGCCGGGCTCGACAAGAACGCGCGCTGCATCGACGCCTTTGCGGCGATGGGCTTCGGCTTTGTCGAGGTCGGCACGGTCACGCCCAAAGCGCAGCCGGGCAACCCGAAGCCGCGCATGTTTCGCCTGCCGCGGGCGAATGCGCTCATCAACCGGTTGGGCTTCAACAACGAGGGACTGGACGCTTTCGTGGCGAACGTGCGGCGCGCGCGTTTTCGCGAGCACGCCAAGCCGGGCGGATCGATGCTGCTGGGCTTGAATATCGGCAAGAACGCGGCGACGCCGATCGAGCGCGCGGTCGATGACTACCTCGCGGCGCTCGACGGCGTCTACCCGCACGCCGACTACGTGACCGTGAACATCTCCAGCCCCAACACCGCCAACCTGCGCGCACTGCAGGGCGACGCGGCGCTCGATGCGCTGCTGGGCGCCGTCGCGGCGCGCCGCGCGGCGCTGGCCGAGCGCTACGGCAAGCGTGTGCCGGTATTCGTCAAGATCGCGCCCGATCTCGACGATGCACAGATCGACGTGATCGCCGCCACGTTGCGGCGCCATGCAATGGATGGCGTGATCGCCACCAACACCACGCTGGCGCGCGACGCAGTGGCGGGCCTGGCGCATGCCGGGGAAGCCGGCGGCCTCTCCGGCGCGCCGGTGCTGGCCTCCAGCAACCAGGTGATCCGGGCATTGCGCGGTGCACTCGGTGCCGACTTCCCGATCGTGGGAGTGGGCGGCGTGCTGAGCGCAGCCGACGCTGTCAGCAAGATCGAGGCAGGGGCCGATGTCGTGCAGGTCTACACCGGGCTGATCTACCGCGGCCCGTCACTGGTGCGCGAAGCGGCTCACGCCCTGAAGGCACATGCGTAACGACGGCAGCGCGCACACAGACATGCGCTGACAGCGCAGGTTCACGCCCTGCGCAAAACGGGTGACCTCTTGTCCTGAACCGCAGGCCCAACGACGCCGCGCCCGCTCCGAAGGGCAAGGCGCTGCGCGTCGGCATGCACAGGATCAGCGGCGGCCTAGCAGCAAACCGACCAACACGCCCACGGCGAGCGCCGCGCCTGCCACCTGCCACGGCTCCTCGCGTGCGTAGGCATGGGCCGTGCCGGCCGCTTCCTTGGCCTTGGCGCTGGCAATCTTGCTCTTGTCGGAAACCACGTCGCGAGCGGTTTGCCAAGTCGCGTCGAGGCGGTCGCGGAGCGCCTTGGCCTGCGACGCCGCATCTTCACTCTCTTTGCCCGGCGCATCGTCGGCCTTGTTGGCGCGTGCGTCGGCAGATGTCGCGGCGTGGTTGTCCTTGTCGTCTTTTCCGTTGACGCCGTTGATGCCGTTGTCGAATGTGGTGGATGCGTTCATGGGGCTTTCCTGTAAAAAATAACGCCGGCCAAGCCGACTGACTGGAAGCGTCGCTATCGACGACGCGGCAAGCGATCAGATGCTACAGACGAACAAGCATGCCGGGACCTCATCTTCCGCTCACATCGACGTAAGCAATGACGCCACATGCTGACCAAGCGCCAGACTGGCGGTGAGACCCGGCGATTCGATGCCAAACAGATTGACCAGACCCGGCACGCCGTGCTCCCGCGGTCCCTGGACCCAGAAATCCGCTGCCGGCTCGCCTGGACCCGAGATCTTCGGTCGGATGCCCGCATAGCCGGGCTGCAGCGCCGCGGTCGGCAGCGTCGGCCAGTACTGGCGCACCTCGGCCTCGAAGGCGGCGGCGCGCGCGCCCTCCACCACGAGGTCGTCGGGTGATTCGACCCACTGCACGTCGGGGCCGAAGCGTGCCTGTCCGCCCAGGTCCAGCGTCAGGTGCACGCCCAGCCCGGCAGCCTCGGGAACCGGGTAGATCAGGTGGCGAAAAGGCGCCCGGCCCGGCAGCACGAAATAGCTGCCCTTGGCCCAGTGCTCGCGCGGCACGAAACCGGGCGACAGGTTGTCGAAGCGTCGAGCCAGGGAGGGCGCGCCGAGGCCGGCCGCGTTGACGACGCTGCGACAGCGCAGCGCCGTGCCGTCCTCCGCTATCAAAACAATAGCTTCCTGTGCACACTCGGCGCGCGCTACCGGGCATTTGAGCACCACGATACCGCCGGCATCCTCGAGATCGCCCTGCAGGCTGAGCATCAGGGCATGGCTGTCGACGATGCCGGTGGATGGCGAATGGAGCGCGGCGACGCAGGCCAGTTGCGGCTCCAGGGCGCGAGCCTCCTCGCCGCTCATCCACGCCAGGTCGTCGACGCCGCAGACCCGGGCGTTGGCAAGGATGGCCTCCAGCCGGGCCACCTGTGCCTGCGAGGTGGCAACGATCAGCTTGCCGCAGCGCCGGTGCGGTACGCCGCGTTGCGCCGCGTAGGCGTAAAGAGCCTGGCGCCCTTCGAGGCAGAAGCGCGCCTTCAGGGAACCCGGGGTGTAGTAGAGGCCCGCATGGATGACCTCGCTGTTGCGGGAGCTGATCCCGCTGCCAATGGCGCCTTCGGCCTCCAGCACCAGGACTTCGCGGCCCTGGAGCGCGATGGCGCGTGCCACCGCCAAGCCCACGACACCGGCACCAATGACGACACACTCGATTTCTTCCATGCCGCCAGCTTAGCGGCATGGACGTCGCATTCAATGAACGGTCGTCGCGGGCCAGCGAAATGTCGCGGCGCGCATGAACTGGGGGTGGATGCAGTGGAAGAGCGCCAGGCTGGCATACAGCTGGATCGGAGGCGCTGGCAAGGCCGGCCCCTCGTCCGGTTCCACAGGCAATTCGCCGGGGTCCGGCGGGTCCGGCATGACAGGCGTTGGCAGATCAGGGCTGGGACTTGGATTGGTAACCATGGATAAGCCTCCTCTTGGACCTTCGAACTTCTATTCGTCGCTTCCGTGCGCCACGCGACAGCGACCAGCCGCAACGCGCGTCAGCTTCAGCCGACACGCCACCTCACTCAACAACCGTCCACCGCCGAGCCGGAGGACGGAGCCGTGTCACCGCCGGACTCCGCTTTCCGCGCAACGCAACTGCCCCTGAGAACCGTTGGGTTTCGCACTTGCCAGACACTCGGCTTTTACAGATATTAATACTAAAGTTACTACAAATAAACAAATATTAAAAGCAGCAACAGATCCATGACCCAACAGGCAACTGGTTCAAGAAAAAAGAAAGAAAAGTTGCCGGGACAGTGCTGACCCTGACACAGGCGGCCGGGCGCTGATCGGGCTGACGGCACCGCCACGACACAACCGGCAAAGGTTCTGTCCAGCGTGGTTACCGATTCGCATGCAAAGCGCAGGCCAGCAAGTGTTATGTCCGTTTCAGAATTTTCTGCACCAATGGATGCATCACCTTGCGCTCCATGCTGATGGCGTAGTAGTGCTCTTGCACTCCTTCACAGGCTCCGATCAGTCTGACTCGGCTGCGTTTTAGCAAGTCACCCTGAGCGGCTACCGCGGCAGGAAAGACGCCCAGGTTCGTACTTCCAAACGTCTCCAGCAATGCACTGTCTTCAAATTCTCCCGCCACCCGCGGACGTAACTCATGCTGGGCCA
>JAQGLP010000384.1 GCA_028292835.1 Variovorax sp. | reverse complement strand
ACGGGTGTTGCGCGCGAGCGCGGCAAGGCCGGCGAAACCGCAGAACAGGCTGGAGGTGAGGAGGGCCGCGGTCTCCAGCGCGACCTGGTCCACCTCGAACAGCTGACGTCCCGTCGGCCCGCCCGCGGTGCTGTCAGCCAGCACGGCGAACGTTGCGAAGAACGCCGCGAACATGATGATGTCGCTGATCAGGAAGATCCAGAACCCATAGCCGACGACGATGCGCGTGGAGGCGCCGTGCGCCGCGGCCTCGGTCAGCGTGGCGCCGTGACTGTGCTTGCCACCGCCTGGGCCAGCGGGAGCAGTGGCTTCCAGCATGCTCATGCCATGCCCTCCAGTGCAAGGCGAGGAGTGGGTAGGCGACGTGTGCTCATGATGCGGTGGGCCTCAGGCGGGCGATGGCAGCTGCGCGCTCGGCGCGGTTGGCCCGGTCCAGGCGGGCCACGGTCTCGGCGGGCACCAGGTCCTCGTGTTCGTCGCGCCAGGCGAACACCACGGTGGTCGCGAAGGCGCCAGCGAGTCCGACGCCGACCAGCCACCAGATGTGCCAGATCAGGGCGAAGCCGACGACGCTTGCGAAGGCGGCGCAGATGAAGCCGGTGGCGTTGTTGCGCGGAATGTGGATGGCGACGTAGCGGGGTTCCTCGCGAAGGGAGGCCTGGGCCAAGGCGCGCTGCTTCACGCCCCAGTAGGCTTCCTCGCCCTCGACATTGGGCAGCACCGCGAAGTTGAAGGCGGGCGGCGGCGAGGCGGTGGACCATTCGAGGCTGCGCCCGTTCCAGGGATCGCCGGTCACGTCGCGCAGGGATTGGCGGTGGCGGATGCTCACGACGAGCTGCGTGACCTGCAGCACGATGCCGACCAGGATCAGCCCTGCGCCCGCGGCGGCCACGAGCAGCCAGGGCCGCCAGCCGGGCACGTCGTAGTGCTGGAGGCGGCGCGTCATGCCGTCCAGGCCGAGGACATACAGCGGCATGAACGCCACGTAGAACCCGACGATCCAGCACCAGAACGCCGCCTTGCCGAGCCCCTCGTGCAGCTTGAAGCCGAACGCCTTCGGGAACCAGTAGGTGTAGCCCGCGAACGCGCCGAACAGCACGCCCCCGATGATCACGTTGTGGAAGTGGGCAACCAGGAACACGCTGTTGTGAAGCACGAAATCGGCTGGCGGGACCGCGAGCAGCACGCCCGTCATGCCCCCGATGACGAAGGTCACCATGAAGCCGATCGACCACAGCGTGGGCGCCTGGAACGAGACGCGGCCGCCGTACATCGTGAAGAGCCAGTTGAAGATCTTCACCCCCGTGGGCACCGCGATGACCATGGTCGCGATCCCGAAGATGCCGTTGACGTCGCCGCCCGCGCCCATCGTGAAGAAGTGGTGCAGCCACACCATGAAGGCGAGCAGGCAGATCGCCATCGTGGCGACCACCATCGAGCGGTAGCCGAACAGCGGCTTGCCCGAGAACGTGGAGAACACCTCCGAGAAGATCCCGAAGGCCGGCAGGATCAGGATGTAGACCTCCGGATGGCCCCACGCCCAGATGAGGTTCATGAACATCATGACATTGCCGCCGGCTTCGTTTGTGAAGAAGTGGAAGCCGGCGTAGCGGTCGAGCAGCAGCATCGCAAGCGTCGCGGTGAGGATGGGGAACGCGGCGACGATGAGCAGGCTGGAGGCCAGCGAGGTCCAGCAGAACATCGGCATGCGCAGGTAGTTCATGCCCGGCGCCCGCACCTTCAGGATGGTGGCGACCAGGTTGACGCCCGTCACCAGCGTACCGACCCCCGAGATCTGCAGCGCCCAGAGGTAGTAGTCGACCCCGACCCCCGGCGAGTACGCGAGCTCGGACAGTGGCGGGTAGGGCAGCCAGCCCGTGCGGGCGAACTCGCCGACCACCAGCGAGATGTTGACCAGCAAAGCCCCGCTCGCCGTGAGCCAGAAGCCCACCGAGTTCAGGGTAGGGAAGGCGACGTCGCGCACGCCCAGCTGCAGCGGCACGACGAAATTCATCAGGCCGATCATGAAGGTCATGGCCACGAAGAAGATCATCAACGTGCCGTGCGCCGAGAAGATCTGGTTGTAGTGCTCCGGCGGCAGGAAGCCGGGCGATGACAGCGCAACCGCCTGCTGCGCGCGCATCAGGATCGCATCGGAGAAGCCGCGCAGCAGCATCACCAGCGCGAGGACGATGTACATGACGCCGATGCGCTTGTGATCTACGCTGCAGAGCCATTCGTTCCAGAGGTAGGGCAGGTGCCCCTTGACCACAATCCAGGCAAGCACCCCGACAAGGACGACGCCAATGACCGCCGCCGAGACGAGCGGCAGCGGCTGATCGATCGGGATCGCGGACCAGGACAGTCGGCCCCACATGCTCATGTCAATGCTCCTGGAGGGTGGAGGGCGCGCCCGGGTGGGGCTCGGGGGCAGGCCCCGGGCCGGGGGCGAGCCGCTGGGTGAGGATCGCCTGGAACAGCCCGTCCTCGACCGCGGAGAAGGTCGAGGGGGCGTCGTGCTGGCTCTGCCGGGCCAGTTCGGCATAGCGCGCCGCGTTCAGCGGGCGCGCGCCGGCGCGGGTGGCCTGCACCCAGGCGGTGAACTCGCCGGGCGGCACGGCGCGCACTTCGAAGTGCATGTCGGAGAATCCATCGCCGCTGTAGTGGGCCGAGATGCCGCGGAACGTGCCG
>JAQGLP010000379.1 GCA_028292835.1 Variovorax sp. | reverse complement strand
AGGGCGCGCTGCCGCGCGAGCTCTCGGGCGGCATGCGCCAGCGCGTGGGCATCGCGCGCGCGCTGGTGGTCGAGCCCGACGTGCTGCTGATGGACGAGGCCTTCTCGGCCCTGGACGTGCTGACCGGCGAGCGCCTGCGCGACGACATCCTGGCGCTCTGGGACGGCGGCTCGATGCCGACGCGCTCGATGCTGGTGGTCTCGCACAACATCGAGGAGGCCGTGCTGATGGCCGACCGCGTGCTGGTCATGGCGACCGACCCGGGCCGCGTCGGCTTCCAGCTGGCCGTCGACCTGCCGCGCCCGCGCGACGCGGACAGCGCCGAGGTGCGCGGCCTCATCGACGAGGTCTACGCGCTGATGACGGCCGGCACCACCCACGGCGTGCGCGCGGCGGGCGAAGCGGCGCACAGCCACCTGGCCGACCGGCTGCCCGAGGCGGACGTGGGCCGCATGGAAAGCCTGCTCGAAATGCTGGTGGAAGAGGGCTCCGGCGGGCGCGCCGACCTGCCGCAGCTGGCCGAGGAAACCGAACTCACCGACGACGAGCTGCTGCCGCTGGCCAATGCCCTGTCGCTGCTCGGACTGGCGCGGCTGACCGAGGGCGACCTGGAGATCCTGCCCGGCGGGCGCCGCTACGTGGAGGCGTCGCACGCCGAGCGCCAGCAGCTGTTCGGCGAGCTGCTGCTGACTCATGTGCCGCTGGCCGCCCACATCCGCCACAGCCTGCAGCAGGAGGCCTCGGGCATGCTGGCCGAGGAGCCGTTCCTCAACCTGCTGCGCGAGACACTGAACGAAGCACAGGCGCAGCGCGTGCTGCAGACGGCGATCGAGTGGGGCCGCTACGGCGGGGTGCTGGACTACGACTACCACACGGGGATGATCCACCTGCCGGTCGAGGCCTCCGACCCGGCGGACGGGCCGGACTGAGGCCGCAGGCGGAAGCGTCAACAATGCCGCAATCGGTGCCGCCTTCGGGCGAACCGGCAGACCGGAGCGACACATTGAACCTCGACGCGACCGACCAGCGCCTGATCGCCCTGCTGCGCCAGGACGCCCGCCTGCCGCTGGCCGCGCTGGCGCACCGGCTCGGGGTGTCGCGCGGCACCGTCGCCAACCGGCTGCGCAAGCTGGAGGACGGCGGGATCGTCCTCGGCTACACGGTGCAACTGCGCCCCGACGCGCGGCCCGACGAGATCCGTGCCTGGATGGGCATCCTGGTCGAGGGCAACCAGACCCGGCTGGTGATCGCGAGCCTGCTGGGCGAGCCCGGCGTCGCCGCGCTGCACGACACCAACGGCCGCTGGGACCTGCTGGCCGAGTTGCGCGCCAACTCGATGGCCGAACTCTCGCAGGTGCTCGAGCGCATCCGCCTGGTCAAGGGCATCCGCAGCACCGAGACCAGCATCCACCTCGCCAGCTACCGCTAGGCCGCGCGGGGCTCAGCGCGCCGCCAGGCCCAGGTGCATCGCCGACGCGGCGATCGCGGCGCCCCCCATGGCGACGGTGATCTGGTTGAGCCCCTGCGCGACATCGCCCGCCGCGTACAGGCCGGGGATGGTGGTGGCGTGGTGCCGGTCGACGACCAGGTAGCCGCTCTCGTCGGTCTCGGCGCCCAGCCGCTTCGCCAGCGATGCATGGATGTCCAGGCCCAGCGCGCAGTACAGCGCGTCGCAGACGGTTTCCTGCTCGCCGTGGCGCACCGTGATCCGGTCGTCCCCATGGCGGATGCTGCCGATGGGCTCCCTGGCCCACCGGATGCCGGCCCCGGACAGCGTGCTTCGGTCGGCGTCCGTCAGGGAGGCCGCGCCCTCGTCCAGGAACACCGTGACGCGCGGTGTGAAGTGCCGCAGGTAGAGCGCCTCGCCCACGCCGGCGCTGCCGTCGGCGATGACGCCGACCGCGCGGTCGATCACCTCATAGCCGTCGCACACCGGGCAGTAGCGCAGCGTACCCGCACGCAGGGCCTCCAGCGTGTGCGGCATCGCCGGCGGGGTGTCGGCGACGCCGCTGGCCAGCAGCACCCGCCGGGCTCGCGCCGAGCCGCCGGGCCAGCCCGCCTCGAAGCCGCCGTCGCCGGTGCGCACGAGCGTCTCGACCAGGCCGGTCGCGGTGTCGATGGGGTAGCGCCGCATCTGGTCGCGCAACGTCGCGAGCAGCGCGCTGCCCGTGACGCCCTCGGCGAAGCCGGGGTAGTTGTGCGAGCGCGGAATCTTCGCCAGGCGGCTCTGGTTGGCGTCGATGAGCAGCACCGAGCGGCGAAAGCGCGCCAGGTAGAGGGCGGCCATCAGCCCGGCCGGGCCACCGCCGACGATCAGGGCATCGACGTCGCGCGGCGGCGTCTGGGGGCCGGCTGTCGCCGGACCGGTCGTAGGTTCCATACATTCCTTACGGGATCACCTGGGTCCCTGACGCTGGCAACCTTCATGCCGGCGATCGGGCGGCCCATGCCCGCCCCCCACCGGCGGGGCACACCGGCCGGTTTCAGCCTGCGGCGGGCGGTGGGCTGTCGAGCCGCACCAGGTCAAGGTATTCATCGTGCCTTGCGATCCAGGCGGCGAGGAAGCCGCAGGTCGGATTCACCCGCCAGCCCTGGCGCCGCGCCTCGTCGAGCACATGGCGGGCCAGCGCCGAGCCCAGGCCCTGCCCTTCGTGGGCGGGCAGCACCTCGGTGTGCGACAGGATGATGAGGTCGCCCTCGCGCCGGTAATTCACGAAACCGGCCAGCGTGCCGTCGCGCTGCGCTTCGTAGCGCCGCCGCGCGGTGTTGTCGGTGAAGATGATGTCGCTCATGGCTTTCTCTCCTTGAAGGCGCAGCAACGCCACGAGCGTTTGCAACGCATGGTGCACGGCGGCGGCGCGCACCGTGGCGCGCTCGCCGTCGAAGCGGCGGTGCCCGGTGCACACCAGGCCGGCGGCCGACCAGCCGAACCAGACCGTGCCGACCGGCTTGCCGGGCGTGCCGCCACCCGGGCCGGCCACGCCGGTGACGGCCAGCGCCACCTGCGCCCGCGAGCGCGCCAGG
>JAQGLP010000372.1 GCA_028292835.1 Variovorax sp. | reverse complement strand
TCGACAGCGTGCCGGTGCTGGTGCGCAACGTGCCCGACGAGGCGGCGGCGGCGATGTCGCTCATCGAGAACATGCAGCGCGAGGACCTGAATCCGCTGGAGGAGGCGCAGGGCCTGCAGCGTCTGGTGGCCGAGTTCGGCCTGACGCACGAGGCGGCGGCGCAGGCCGTCGGGCGTTCCCGCAGCGCGGCCAGCAACCTGCTGCGCCTGCTCAACCTGGCCGAGCCGGCGCAGGGCATGCTGATGGCCGGCGATATCGACATGGGCCATGCGCGCGCGCTGCTGCCGCTCGACCGCGCGCTGCAGATCACGGCCGCCAGCCAGATCGCCGCGCGCAAGCTGTCGGTGCGCGAGGCCGAGGCGCTGGTAAAGAAGCTCAGCGCCGAGTTCGATCCGACCGCCGCCGCATCCCGCACGCCGCGCGCCGATGAAAAATCGCGCGACCTGCGCCGCGTCGAGGAAGAGCTGGCCGACCTGCTGACGGCCGAGGTCGAGGTGCGCGTCAAGAAGCACAGCGGCAGCGCCAAGCGGGGGGGCAAGGTCGAGCAAAGCGGCGAGCTTGCGATCCGCTTCGGCTCGCTGGACGCGCTCAACGGCCTGATCGAGCGCATCCGCGGGGCCGCCTAGGCGCTTGAGCGCGCCGGCCCGAGCCGGTCCCGGACCCGGCCGCGCTACACCGCCGCTTGCGCGCCAGGGGCAAGCGGACGATGATCGTGTTCGGCCCAACCGAAAGACGACGTTCTTCGAGAAGCCGAACCCGAGGAGGTTTCGATGCCTGAACATGCGTTCCTCGACCGTCGCCGCCGCGGCCTGCTCGTCGCGGGCGGCACAGGGGTGCTGGCCATGGCCTTGCTGCGACCCTGGCGTGCCCTGGCGCAGGCCGCGACGGACAGCGCCAGACCACGCATCGGCATCATCGGCTCGGGCCATCTCGGCGGCACGGTCGGCGGGCTGTGGGTCAAGGCGGGCCATCCGGTGCTGTTCTCTTCGCGCCATCCCGACGAACTCAAGGACTTGGTGGCGGGGCTCGGCCCGCTGGCCCGCGCCGGCACGGTGGCGCAGGCGATCGACTTCGGCGACGTGCTCTTCGTCGCCGTGCCCTACGGGGCGCTACCGCAGCTGGGCCGGGACTACAGCGACGCGATCAGGGGAAAGACGGTGCTCGATGCCTGCAACGCCGTGGCCGCGCGCGACGGTGCCATCGCCGACGAGGTCGAGCGCAACGGCATCGGCGTCACGTCGCAGAAATACCTGCCCGGCTCGCGGCTGGTGCGGGTGTTCAACACGCTCTCCTACACAATTTTCGCGCGCGAGGCGATGCGTCCCGATCCGCGGCTGGCGGTCCCGGTGGCCGGCGACGATCTGGAGGCGGTGCGGGTGGCCGCGGCACTGGTGCGCGACGCCGGCTTCGAGCCGGTGGTGGTCGGCAAGCTGGCGGACGCGCGCCGGTTCCAGCGCGGCGGGCCCGGCTATGGCCAGTCGATGAGCGCGGCCGAACTCAGGCAGAAGCTGTCGCTGGCGCCGTCATGACGCTGTTGCAGCGCTGGCTGCGGCGCGCCGTGCCGGCCACGCCGCAGGAGCTCGCGGCGGCGCTCTGGTCCTTCGCCTATTTCTTCGCGCTGCTGGCGGGCTACTACGTGCTGCGGCCGCTGCGCGACCAGATGGGTATCGCCGGCGGGGTCCGGGCGCTGCCGTGGCTGTTCACCGCGACCTTCGTGACGCTGCTGGTGGCGCAGCCGCTCTACGGCGCGCTGGTGGCCAGGCTGCCGCGCGCGCGGTTCATCCCGGTGGTCTACCACTTCTTCGTCGCCAATCTCGCGCTGTTCTGGCTGCTGCTGACGCTGGGCATCGCGCCGGTGGTCGTGGCGCGCGTGTTCTTCGTCTGGCTCAGCGTGTTCAACCTCTTTGCCGTCGCGGTGTTCTGGTCGTTCATGGCCGACCTCTTCACGAGCGAGCAGGGCAAGCGCCTGTTCGGCTTCATCGGTGCCGGCGGCACGGCCGGCGGCCTGCTGGGCCCGGCCATCACCATCGTCCTTTCGGTGCCGCTCGGTCCCGCCAACCTGCTGATCGTCGCCATCGTGTTCCTTGAACTCGCGGTGTTCTGCGTGCACCGGCTCGAGCGCAGCGCGGGGGTGCCGCAAGGCCCGCAGCGGGACCAGCGAAGGGTCGGCGGCAGTGCGTTCGCCGCGCTGCCCGAGCTGATCCGATCTCCCTACCTGCTGGGGGTCGGCGCGTGGGTCAGCCTGCTGTCGTTCGGGGCAACCACGCTCTATTTCGCGCAGGCCAACATCGTGGCCGCGACGGTCCACGGCGCCGGCGCCCAGATGCGCATCTTCGCCAGCATCGATCTGGCGGTCGGGCTCCTGACCCTGGCGACGCAGGTCTTCGCCACCGGGCATTTGCTCAAGCGGTTCGGCACCGGCGTGGCGGCCGGCGCGCTGCCGGCGGTGTATGTCGTCGGCTTCGCGACGCTGGCGCTCGCGCCGAGCCTGGCCGTCGTGCTGGTGTTCCAGGTGGCACAGCGCTGGATGAACTTCGCCATCGCCAATCCGGCGCGCCAGGTGTTCTTCACCGTGGTGGCGCGCGAGGAAAAGTACAAGGCCAAGAACCTGATCGACGTGGTGATCTACCGCGGGTCCGACGCGCTGTACGGCTGGGTGTTCGACAGCGTGCAGGCGCTCGGGCTGAAACTGGGCGCCATCGCCCTGTGCGCGCTGCCGGTGGCGGCCGGCTGGCTCGTCCTGTCGGCCGCCCTGGGCCGCACGCAGGAGCGCCGCGCCGCGCGGCTGGCCGTTGCCACAGCGCAAGGAGATTGACGATGATCCGCTTCACTCGACGCGAGGTTTCCGCGCTCGCGGCCGCGGCCCTGCTACCACGGCCCGCCTTCGCGCAGCCAACTCCCGAGGCACCGCCCATCACCCGCGCCCTCCCGGGCACGGGCGAGCGCCTGCCCGTGGTCGGCCTCGGCACGGCCAACGTGTTCGACAGCGACGACGCGCCGACCCGGCGCGCCGCGACGCAGATCGTCCAGACGCTGCTCGACAGCGGCGGCCGGCTGGTCGACACCGCGTCGTCCTATGGCGATGCCGAGCGCGTGCTGGGGAGCGTCATCGCCGGCGCGGGTTGGCAGGGCAGGATCTTCGTGGCCACCAAGCTCGAGGCGCCGGACGCGGCGGAACTCAAGCGCTCGATGACGCGGCTCGGGACGGCCAGGCTCGACCTGCTGCAGCTGCACAACGTGCGCGATCCGCGGCAATCCCTGGCGCAGTTCAGGGCGTGGAAGGCGCAGGGCCTGTGCCGCTACGTCGGCATCACCTCCACCTACCACCGCGATTTCGCCGCGATGGAAGCGGTGCTCGGGCGCGAGAAACCGGATTTCGTGCAGATCGACCTGTCGCTCGACGACCGCGAAGCGGAAGAGCGCATCCTGCCGCGGGCCGCCGAGGTCGGGGCCGGCGTGCTGACGGCCCTGCCGTTCGGTCGCGGCCGCCTGTTCCGCGCGGTGCGAGGCAAGGCGATTCCCGACTGGGCCCAGGACTTCGCGGGCAGCAGCTGGGCGCAGTTCTTCCTCAAGTACTTGCTGGCCGACGAGCGGGTCACGGCGGTGATTCCCGGCACCTCCGACCCGGCGCACATGGCGGACAACCTGGGCGCCCTGCGCGGCCGCCTGCCCGATGCGCAGCAGCGCAAGCGGATGGTGGAATTCATTCAAACCCTGTAGCTGCGGCTGAACAGATTGGCAGTCGCGCGGCGTTTGACCCAGCCGCAGCCGCTCCAGGCGTCGAAAGCGCCCGGCAGACAACGGCAAACAGCACTCAAAGGCTGAAGATCTTCCCCGGGTTCATGATGTTCTTCGGGTCGAGCGCGCGCTTGAGGGTGCGCATCATGTTGACCGCGCCGGCACCGGCCTCGTCCACCAGAAAGCCCATCTTGTGCAGCCCGATGCCGTGCTCGCCGCTGCAGGTGCCGCCCAGCGCCAGCGCGCGCGCGACCAGCGCGTGGTTCAGCCGCTCGGCCGTGACGCGCTCCTCAGGAATGTCGGGGTCGAGCAGGTAGCCGAAGTGGAAGTTGCCGTCGCCCACGTGGCCTACCAGGAAGTAGGGAATGCCGCTGGCATCGGCCTCGGCCACCGAGTCGAGCAGGCAGTCGGCCAGCCGCGAGATCGGCACGCAGGTGTCGGTGGAGATCACGCGGCAGCCGGGTCGCGACTGCACCGCGGCGAAGTAGGCGTTGTGCCGCGCGGTCCAGAGGCGGGTGCGCTCTTCCGGCGTCTCGGCCCATTCGAAGGCCTTGCCGCCAAACTCCGCCGCGATCTCCTGCACCGTCTCTGCCTGCTCCTTCACGCCGGTCGGCGAGCCGTGGAACTCCATCAGCAGCATCGGTTCTTCGCGCAGCGTGAGCTTGCTGTGCGCGTTGACCATGCGCACCGTGTTCACGTCGATCAGTTCCACGCGCGCGATCGGCACGCCGAGCTGGATGGTTTCGATGGTCGTGCGCACCGCCGCCTCGATGGTCGGAAACGAGCAGATCGCCGCCGAGATCGCTTCGGGGATCGGATAGAGGCGCAGCGTGACTTCGGTGATCACGCCCAGCGT
>JAQGLP010000319.1 GCA_028292835.1 Variovorax sp. | reverse complement strand
GTTCACCATGCGCCGGTACATGTTCAGGTAGGTGCCGGTGCGCAGGCCGCCGTCGGTCGGCAGGATGCCGGTCATGACCACCACGGCGCGCTCCTTGGGCAGCACGGTGATGAACTGCCCCTTGAAGCCCATGGCGCCGAACTCGGGCTCGGACTCCACGATGTGGTTGATCCAGGTGTAGTAGCCGTAGTCCTGCGCCGTGGCCTTGGGCGACGGGGTGGCCATCTGGCGTATCCAGGCCGCCGGAACGACCTGCTTGCCCTGCCACTTTCCGTCATCGAGCATCAGCATGCCGACCTTGGCCATGTCGATGGCGCGCAGGCGCAGGCCCCAGCCGCCCGAGACGGTGTCGGTCTTGTCGGCGCCCGTCCAGCGGTAGTTCTTCATCCCGAGGGGCTTGAAGAGGTGCTCCTCGGCGTAGCGGTCCTCGCGCTGGCCGGCCGCGGACGCGATGGCCGCGCCGACCAGCACCGGGTTGGCGTCGGTGTATTCGAACAGCGTGGCCGGCGGGATGCGGGGCACCGTGGTGAGCGCCACCTTCAGCCGGTCGGGCGCCTGGAAGTACAGCGGGTCCGAGCCTTCGACCTGCTTGTAGAGCAGGCCGCTGGACATGGACATGAGGTGGCCCAGCTCGATGTCCTTCTTGTCGGCCAGCGCGTCCTTGAATTCCGGATGGGTCTTCACGATCCACGGCGCGACGCGGTCGGAGGCGGCGATCTTGCCCTCCCCGGCCAGGATGCCGAAGGTCAGGGCCGTGAGAGTCTTGGTCACCGAGTACAGCTCGAAGTTGTGATCCCGGCCCAGGCCCTCGCTGTAGCGCTCGAAGATCAGCTTGCCGTCCTTGATGACCAGGAGGCTGCGCACGTCCAGCTTGTCCTTGCGGATCCATTCGGACATGCGCACCAGCGGCGCCGAATCGACGCCGACCGCCTCGGGCGCAGCCGCCTCGATGCCGGTCTCGGGCTCGGCCGCCAGCGCCGCGCCAGCCAGGAGGGCGTGCAATGAAAATGCGATGCAGGCCGATCGCAGCGGCAGGCGGCGAAAGCCATTCGAAGCAAAAAGTCGGGACATGTCGGTCTCCTCGAAGGGGGTGAAAGACGTCGCACGCACCTTTCGGTGCCGCGCGGCGGGTGCTCGTTACTCAGACAGGCAGCTTCTTGTAGGAAATGAGCACCGTCGAGCTGATGAACAGCCCCACGCCGGCGCCGGCAAAGAGCATCAGCGCCATGTAGTAGGAACCGGTGGCCTGCACGATCAGGCCGACCAGGATGGGCACGCCGATGCCGGCGCAATTGCCGCCCAGGTTCATGAAGCCGCCCAGGAAGCCGATGCGGCTGCGCACCGCGAGGATGGACGGAACGCACCAGAACAGGCCGCACCAGCGCAGGAAGAACAGCGTCACGGACAGCAGGATCACGACGGCCGTGGGATCGTTGAACTTGGTCACGCTGTACATCGCCACCGTGGCCAGGATCGACGAGAAGCCGAAAATCGTGCGCAGCACCGTGCTCTGCTTGCCGCCGCGCTCCATCCACTTGTCGGCCACCCAGCCGCCCACGAGCTCACCGACAAAGCCGGCAAAGAACATGATGAAGACCGCACCGCCCATCTGCTTGATGTCGAAACCGTACTGCTTGGACCGGTAGGTCGGCATCCAGGTCAGCAGGCCGTAGAACAGGGCGTTGAAGCACATCCAGCCCAGGAACATCCCCCAGACGGAGCGGTAGCGCAGGAAATGGAGCACATTGCCGCTGGTGGTCGTGGGCTCCGCGGCCAGTTCCCGGGCGTGCGACGCTTCGATGTAGGCGGCCTCGGCCGGGTTGACCTTGGGATGCTCGTGCGGATGGTTGCGGATATAGGAATAGGCCCAGAGCCCGGCCAGCACGGTGCCCACGCCGGCGACCACGAAGGACGTGCGCCAGGAGCCCATCTCGGAAATCAGCCCGGCGATCAGCAGCGCGCCGAAGGCTGCGCCCAGCGGTGCGCCGCCGTCCAGCAGGGTGGCACCGCGGCCGCGCTCGTGCTTGGTCATCCACAGGGCATTGAGCTTGCCGCCGGCCGGGTAGATCGGCGCTTCAGCCGCGCCCAGGCCCAGCCGCGTCAGCAGCAGGCTGACGCCGCCGGTGCAGAGGCCGGCAATCGCCTGGAAGAACCCCCAGCCGATGGCCGACATGGCGATCACCTTGCGCGGACCGAACCGGTCGGCCAGCATGCCGCCCGGAATCTGCATGAAGGCATAGGTCCAGAAAAATGAACTCAGCAGCAGGCCCTGCCAGGCCGGGCTGAGATCGAACTCCTTGGCGATCATCGGCATCGCGACGGACAGGGAGGCCCGGTCGACGTAATTGATCGCGATGAGCATCAGCATCATCAGAAAAATCTTCCATCGGACCTTGGTGGGTGCCACGTCCTGATGCACTTCAGTCTTGAGTAGAGCTTCCATAAATCGTCTCCTGTGGGGATCCGCCCATCCCTTGTGTGCGTGCCGAAAGCGGTTTCTATCTCGTGTGCCGCGCTGCCCCTGGTCCACCAGGAATGCATACAGCTCTTGCAACTTTCCTGCTGCTAATTTCAGTTTATTTTGTCGATGCTATTGTCAACATCAGTGTTTACACCAGTGCCGAGGATTTTTATGGAAGGTGGGCAGGTGTTGGGGTGGAGAGCGCCGAGCATGTCGGCTGCCGGCGCGACAGCCTGGGAAGGCGGGGCGGCCGGGCTCGCGCACGGTCGCGCACGGTCTCGGGATCGCGAGACGGCGATCGCCAGGCGTTGGAAGTGCCGCGCGCCAGGGCGTGCGAGCGGCGGTGTCAGCCCATCGGTGGTCCGTCAGGCGCCGGCGGCCGCCTTCATCGCCTTCGCGTGGGCCACTTCGGTCTCGCGCGGCAGGGCGACGGCGTTTTTCACCGCCAGGATTTCCGCCATCACGCTCACGGCGATCTCGGGCGGGGTCTTGCTGCCGATGTACAGCCCGATCGGCCCGCGCAGGCGCGCGAGCGTCTCGGGCGTCTGGTCGAAGTGCTCGGCCATGCGCTGGCGCCGCGCCTCGGCGTTGCGGCGCGAGCCGATGGCGCCGACATAGAACGCGTCGCTCGCCAGCGCTTCGAGCAGCGCCAGGTCGTCGAGCTTGGGGTCGTGCGTGAGCGCCACCACGCAACTGCGGCGGTCGGGACGGAAGGCGGCGACGGCATCGTCGGGCATCTCGGTCGAGAGCGCGACGCCCGGCAATGACCAGCCGGTGCGGTACTCGGCGCGCGGGTCGCACAGCGTGACGGCAAAGCCGCTGAACCGGGCCATGGTCGCCAGGTACTCGGCAAGCTGGCCGGCGCCGATCAGCAGCATGCGGTATTCCGGGCCGAAGGTGTTGACGAGTTCGCTGTCGCTGACGGCGAGCTCGGCCGGCGCCGACGCTTCCTCGATGCGCACGCTGCCGTCGGCCAGCGCCACGGCGCGCTGCATCAGCCGGCCCTGCTCCAGCCGCGCCACCAGCGCCGCGAGCGCCGTGGCGTCGGGATCGAACTCCAGCAGCAGCTCCAGCGTGCCGCCGCACGGCAGCCCGAAGCTGTGCGCCTCGTCCGCCGTCACCCCGTACTTGACGAAGGCCGGCACCCCGGCGGGCATG
>JAQGLP010000141.1 GCA_028292835.1 Variovorax sp. | reverse complement strand
GAACTTGCGCCCGATCAGGCGCTTGACCGCGTACAGCGTGTTGCGCGGGTTGGTCACCGCCTGGCGCTTGGCCGAGGCACCGACGAGAACTTCTCCGTCTTCCTGGTAGGCGACGATCGACGGCGTGGTGCGGGCACCTTCCGAGTTCTCGATCACACGCGTGGTGTTGCCTTCCATGATCGACACGCACGAGTTGGTGGTGCCGAGGTCAATGCCGATGATTCTTGCCATGTTGTTTTCTCCTGAAATCTAAAAAGGGATGCTGTGGAAGTGCGGATGGGGGGTGCGTATTCAAGGCTGCCGAAGCGGAGCGCCGAACGCGGCGTGGGCCTGTGCGTTTCTCGCGTCCGGCCACGTCCGTTCAGGCTGGGGCTACTGGCCCGAGGCCGCCACGGTCACGAGCGCCGGGCGCAGCACGCGGTCGGCGATGGTGTAGCCTTTTTGCAACACTCCCACCACGGTGTTGGCGGGCTGGTCGGCCGGCACCACGGAGATCGCCTGGTGCTGGTGCGGGTCGAAGCGTGCCCCGGCGGCGGGGTTGATTTCGATGACCTTGTTGCGCTCGAGCGCGCTCTTGAGCTGGCGCAGCGTGGCTTCGGTGCCCTCGCGGATCTGCTGGGCCGTAGCGTCGGAAAGCGCCAGGCCGGCCTCCAGGCTGTCGAGCACCGGCAGCATGCTCTCGGCGAACGATTCGACCGCGAACTTGCGCGCCTTGGTGATTTCGTCGTCGGCACGGCGGCGCGCATTCTGCACATCGGCCTGGGCGCGCAGGTATTGGTCGTTCAGTTCCGCGTGCTGCGTGCGCAGCGTCGCCAACTCGGCCTGTGCCGCATTGGCGCTGTCCTGTGCCTCCGCTTCATTGGCCGCCTGGGCCGCTTCGAGTTCTTCCGGGCTGGGATCGCCCTGGAGTCGGTGGGGGTCGGTCGAAGGTGTTTCTGCAGACATGGATGGAAAAAAACGAGTAAGGGCCAAACACCGGCCCAAGGGCCGCGAATCGATGGATTCGGGCTGAAACTGGGGCCGGTGCGAATTGTTTCAAGCAAAAAAATGGCGCGCCATCGATGGCGCGCCATTTTTTTTGGGGTGTGGCCCCGGTCCGATCAATGCGCGTCGAGCAGTTCGACGTCGAACTTGAGCGTGGCGTTGGGCGGAATCACGCCGCCGGCGCCGCGCGCGCCGTAGCCGAGCGAGGCCGGAATGATCAGCGTGCGCTTGCCGCCGATCTTCATGCCGGCCACGCCTTCGTCCCAGCCCTTGATGACCTGGCCGGCGCCGAGCGAGAAGGCGAACGGGTCGTTGCGGTCGCGGCTCGAATCGAACTTGGCGCCCTGCACGCCGTTGTTGTAGAGCCAGCCGGTGTAGTGCACGTGCACGTGCTGGCCGGCCTTGGCTTCGGCGCCCTGGCCTTCGGTCGTGTCGTCGTATTGCAGGCCGGAGGGGGTGATGACAGGCATGGAAACTCCTTGAATGAGCAGGCGCTCGGAAGAAAAAGAGCGTGCCAGTGTAGCGAGGCGCGGCCGGGGCGCAGTGCGCAGGGCGGCTGCGCGTGGCCAGGCCGGCGGTGGACAACGCGCCGGCCGCGGCGTTCAGGCGGCTGTTTTTTTGCCCTGGGCGGCCTGCCATTTGACCGCGAAGGCCTGCAGGTCCGACAGGCGCTTGAGCAGGTCGGTGCCGCTCGCGGTCAGGCAGTAGCCCTCGCTGCCGTGGCCGATGACGCCCGCCTCGCGCAGCGCCTTGATGCGGGTGTTGAGCGTGTTGGGCGTGACGCCGCCGACGCTGTCCTGCAGCAGCCGGAAGGTCTGCGCATGACCGTCGCGCAAAGCCCACAGTACGCGCAGCGCATAGCGCGCCTCGAGCAGTGCGAGCAATTGGCTGACGGCGGCGTTTTCTTTGGTGCTCATGCGCGGTTCTCCTCGGGGGCGGGGCGAAACGCCCGTGTATTTATGACCGCCTGGCCGAGGCCCCGAAGCTTTGAGAGGCTCTGCGCAAGCGGCTGGCGACTATATCGCAGTCCGCCATTTGCTACAAGTTTCATAGCTGGCACCGCCCCGTGGGTGCGGCTTAGCAACACTTTTGATGCGTCGTATGTGCTATGAAATCAGGAGCGCGGTGCGTCCGCGCCCCAGGCTGGCCCGTAGCTCGCCATCGCCTCGCCCAGGCGGACCGCGCGGGCCGGTGCCCAGGCTGGGTTGAAGTGCAGCGGCGGCTTGGGAAACAGCAGCACCACGGTCGAGCCCAGCAAAAATCGCCCCATTTCCTCGCCCTGGCGCAGCACGATCTGCTGGTTGTCGTAGCGCCACTCGCGCACCTGCTTCACGCGCGGACCGTTCACCACCCCATGCCAGACGGTCTGCATGCTGCCCACGATGGTGGCACCGACCAGTGTCAGCACAAAGGGGCCGTGCGCCGACTCGAACACGCAGACCACACGTTCGTTGCGTGCGAACAACCCCGGCACGCCGCGCGCCGTGGTCGGGTTGACCGAGAACAACTCGCCCGGTACATGCACCATGCGCAGCAGCCGCCCATCGCAGGGCATGTGGATGCGGTGGTAGTCCCTGGGGCTCAGGTACAGCGTGGCGAAGCTGCCGTGTGCGAACTGCGCGGCCAGGGCGGTGTCGCCGCCGACCAGCGCCGTGGTGGTGTAGCTGTGGCCCTTGGCCTGGAAGATCTGCTCGCCCTCGATCATGCCGAACTGGCTGATGGCGCCATCCACCGGGCAGACCAGGTCGGCCTGGGCCAGCGGCCGGGCGCCGGGTTTCAGCGCGCGTGTGAAGAAGGCATTGAAGCTCTTGTAGTGGGTGATGTCGGCGTCGAGCGCCTCGCTCATGTCGACGCCGTACATCGCGACGAAGCGTCGCACGATCCAGGTCGTGACGGCGCCTCGCTCGCGCCCGGCGACCCAGCCGGCGAACGAGGTCAGCGCCTGCTTGGGAAACAGGTATTGCGGCAGTACGGCGGAGCGGTCGGACACGGTGAAACCCTGAAGGTGTATCGAGACCGGATTCTATAAAGCCGTGCCGGGCCGAGAGGGCCCGGGCACACCCCGCCGCGCCTCAACCGACCCTGTCCTCGGCGGTCGTCACCTCACCGCCGCCGGCGCCATAGAGAATCGATGCCCTCGAACAGCGCCTCGCTCAGCAGCGCCAGCGCCGCGGCGGGCAAGGCGCCCGCCAGCAGCAACTGGCTGTCGTTGAGCGCCAGCCCGGTCACGATGCGCTCGCCAAAACCGCCCGCGCCGATGAAGGCGGCGATGGTCGCGGTGCCGATGGCGATCGCGGTGGCGGTGCGCACGCCGGCCATCAGGGTCGGCAGCGCCAGCGGCAGCTGCACCAGGCGCAGGCTCTGCGCGTGCGTCATGCCCAGCGCCGTGCCGGCCTGGCGCAGGCCGTCCGGCACCCCGGCCAGCCCGGCCACCGTGTTGCGCATGATCGGCAGCAGCGAGTAGAGCGTGAGCGCCATCAGCGCGGGCAGCGTGCCGATCGCGCCGAGCAGCGAGATCAGTACCGCCAGCAGCGCCAGCGAGGGCACCGTCTGCAGCAGGCCGGTGGCGCCCAGCACCAACGCGCGCACACGCAGGTGCGGAAAAACCAAAATCGCCAGCGGCACCGCGATCAAGGTTGCGACGCCGACCGAGACGATCACCAGCAGTAGGTGCTGGCGCGCGAGCCGCGGCAGATCGGGGCCGAACAGCTTGGCGACGAAACCTCGGGCCGAGGCATCGGTGGAGGCGGGCGGGCGCTGGTCTGGGTTGGCCGCGGTGGTCGAGGCCACCGGGCGGGGCGGAACGGTCGGGGCCGGGCTCGCACCAGCACCAACGCCGGTGCGATGCAGGAACTCGCGTGCGATGGTGCCGAAGGCCACGCCGTCGAGCTCGGCGCGCGCGTTCATGGCGATCATGGCGCGCTCGTCGATGCGGCCTTCGAGCTGCCGCAGCGCCGCCCAGGCCTGCGGAAAGCGCGTCGGCACGTCGAGCCGGTACAGCACCACGGCGTCGTAGCGCGGGAAGTGCCCGCGGTCGTCGGCGAGCACGCGCAGGCCCAGCTTGTCGATCTTGGCGTCGGTCGTGTAGATGTCGATCACGTCGATCTGCCGGGCGGCGATGGCGCCGTACGCCAGCCCGTGGTCCAGCCCGATGGGCGACTGCGCGAGGCCATAGGCTTGCGCCAGGGGGCGCCAGCCGTCGGCGCGACCCAGGAACTCGTTCGACAGGCCGAGCCGCAACTCCGGATGCCGGGCCAGGTCGCTCAGCGTGCGCAGGCCCCGGGCGTCGGCGTCGGTGCCGCGCACCGCGAGGGCATAGCCGTCGTTGAAGCCCAGCGGGATCGCCACCCCCAGCCCGAGCGGCAGCAGCGCGTCCCGCAGGGCTTCGAGCGTCAGCGGCGCCGGGCTCTTGAGGATTTCGAGCGCGATGGTGCCGGTGTACTCGGCGTACAGGTCGATGCCGCCCGAGCGCAGCGCCTCGTACACGATGGCGGTGTTGCCCAGACCCTGGCGCACGGCGGGCGGCGTGGGCAACTGCGGCGCCGCCGTTTGCGCCAGCACCTCGGCCAGGATGTACGACTCGGTGAAGCGCTTGGAGCCAACGCGCAGGGTCTCATCCGCATGGCTCGCCGCGGCGCCGCACAGCAGCAGGGCCACCACCCCGACTGCCATCCAGTGGAGGGAGCGAAAGAGACCTGGCAAGGCGGCAGCGCGATGGTGCGGCATCGGTCCAGTCTATCGGCTGTGTCGCCACGCAGGGCTTGCTGTCAAGCGTGTTTCCTACAGGCGCGGGAGTGTGCGACCGATGCGCGCGGCCCGGCCCGCCTTCCACCCTGCAGGACAAGCGCGGTAGGGCCGGCGCCTGCGGCACGCATGAGCCGGGATGGTTTCCGAACGGAATTCGACGACCGATGCAAATCAACTACACCCGTCGCGGGAAGGGGAAGCCCTTGCTGCTGATCCACGGGCTGGGCGGCAGCTGGCAGTCCTGGCGGCCGGTGCTCGATGCGCTGATGGCCGAGCGCAGCGTGGTCGCGATCGATCTGCCCGGGTTCGGCAAGAGTCCGCCGCTTGCCGGACGGGTTACGCTCGACGGGCTGGCCGAGGCGGTGGCCGGCTTTCTTCACATGCGCAACCTGAGCGGAATCGACGCCGTGGGCAGTTCCCTGGGCGCGCGTCTGGTGCTGGAACTGGCACGGCGCGGCGGCGTGCTGGGCGCCGTGGTGGCACTCAGCCCGAGCGGCTTCTGGACCGGACTGCATCGCCACTCCTACCTCGGCGCGGTCTGG
>JAQGLP010000133.1 GCA_028292835.1 Variovorax sp. | reverse complement strand
GCCGCGGGCGCGCGCCCGCGGCCGACCCCCCGGACACCGCCACACCGCCGCGCCTGCCGCCGAGGCTGTCCCTCGGCTGGTACGCGAGTGGCACGGCGCAATGGGGTTCAGCCGCGGCCACGGACGCGCCCGGACCCGACCCGGGCCCGGCTTCGCAGGGGCTTCCGGCAGTGCATGCCGGCGAGCGCTGGGAGCTGACGGTGCGTCTCAAGGCGCCGCATGGCAACCTGAATCCGCATGGTTTCGACCACGAGCTGTGGCTGTGGGAGCAGGGCCTGCAGGCCACCGGCTACGTGCGCACCGGCGCACGCGATGCGGCTCCCGCGCTGCTCGGTGACACCTGGCGGCACCCCGTCGAGCGCGCCCGGCAGTCGGTGCGCGACGCGGCGTTCGAGCGCGTTGCCGACCGCAAGGCCGCCGGCGTGATCGCCGCGCTGGTCACGGGCGACCAGAGCGCCATCGAGCGCGCCGACTGGGACATCTTCCGCGCCACCGGCGTCGCCCACCTGATGAGCATCTCGGGCCTGCACATCACCATGTTCGCCTGGCTGGCCGCGCTCGCTGTCGGCTGGCTCTGGCGCCACAGCGACGCGCTGGGCTGGCGGCTCGCGCTGCGCTGGCCGGCGCCCAATGCGGCGCTCGTGGGCGGCGTGGCGCTGGCCGGGCTGTACGCGCTCTTCAGCGGCTGGGGCGTGCCGTCGCAGCGCACGGTGCTGATGCTGGCCACGGTGGCGCTGCTGCGCCTGACCGGGCGGCGCTGGCCCTGGACGGCACACTGGCTCGCGGCCTGCGCGGTGGTGGTGGCGGCCGATCCATGGGCGCTGACGCAGGCCGGCTTCTGGCTCAGCTTCGTCGCGGTCGGTGTCCTGTTTGCTACGGATTCAGGAGCAACGAATCCAGATGGGATGGGGACCAGCGCCCGATTCCTTCATTTCTTCAGGGAGCAGTGGGTGATCACGCTGGCGCTCACGCCGCTGACCCTGCTGCTGTTCCAGCAGGTCTCGCTGGTCGGGCTGCTGGCCAATGCGCTGGCGATCCCGTGGGTCACGCTGGTGGTCACGCCGCTGGCCATGCTGGGTGTGGCGCTGCCGCCGCTGTGGGACGCGGCGGCCTGGGCGGTGCAGGCGCTCGGCGGGTTCCTGGGGCTGCTGGCCGGCTGGCCGTTCGCCACGCTGTCGCTGCCGGTGCCGCCGCTGTGGGCTGCCGTCGGCGGCGTCGCGGGCGGTAGCCTGTTGGCCATGCGCCTGCCCTGGACGGTGCGCGCGCTTGGCGTGCCGCTGCTGCTGCCGGTGCTCCTGTGGCAGACGCCGCGCCCGGCGCCCGGCGAGTTCGAGCTGCTGGCGCTCGACGTGGGGCAGGGCAACGCCGTGCTGGTGCGCACCGCCGGCCACAGCCTGCTCTACGACACCGGCCCGCGCTACAGCCTGGAGGGCGACGCCGGCCACCGCGTGCTGGTGCCGCTCCTGCGCGCGCTGGACGAGCGGCTCGACACCGTCGTGCTGAGCCACCGCGACAGCGACCACACCGGCGGCGCACCCGCCGTGCTCGCGATGCAGCCGCAGGCCGCGCTGACCAGCTCGATCGAGGCCGCGCACCCGCTGCAGGCGCTGCGAACAGCGCAACGCTGCGAGGCCGGCCAGCGCTGGACCTGGGACGGCGTCGCGTTCGAGGTGCTGCACCCGCTGGCGGCGGACTACGACAAGGCGGCAAAGAAGTCGAACGCGCTGTCGTGCGTGCTGCGCATCGGCAACGGGCGCCGCACGGCATTGCTGGCGGGCGACATCGAGCGGGCGGAGGAGGCGGCGCTGGTGGCGCGCCTCGCGAACGAGGCGCAGTCCGCGCTGCGTGCCGATGTGCTCCTGGTGCCGCACCACGGCAGCAAGACCTCCTCCAGCGCGGCGCTGCTCGACGCCGTGCGGCCCGAACTCGCCATCGTGCAGGCCGGCTACCGCAACCAATTCGGGCATCCGGCGCCCGAGGTGCTGGCGCGCTATGCGCAGCAGGGCATTCGGGTGGCCGATTCAGCCCATTGCGGCGCGTTGTGGTGGTCGAGCGACCCGGCGCGGATGCCACGCTGCGAGCGGGAGACCGGGCGCCGCTACTGGCATCACGCGGTGCCGTGAGCCGGGCCCGTCACCTCGCCCGGTTGGGGCAGCCTCAGGCAACGCCGCACCATGCCGGACGGGTTGGCCGCTCCAGGCGATGCGAGCGCCCGGCCCGCGGGCGGCGGCATCAGATCGCCACTGCCTGGCGCACCGCATGTTCCCAGCGCGCCATCGCCTCTTCGGCCTGTGTGCGCGCCATCGTCGGCAAAAAGCGCCGCTCCACGCGCCACAGCTTCGAGAGCTGCGCCTGGTCTCCGTAGACGCCGCTCGACAGGCCCGCCAGGTAAGCCGCGCCCAGCGCCGTGGTTTCCGTCACTTCCGGGCGCACCACGGGGATGCCCAGCAGGTCGGCCTGGAACTGCATCAGCAGGTCGTTGACGCAGGCGCCGCCGTCCACGCGCAGCTCGGCCACCGGGGCGCCACCGGCGGCCACCGCGTCGCGGCTCATCGCCTGGAGCAGGGCGGCGCTCTGGTAGGCGATGCTCTCCAGCGCGGCGCGCGCGATGTGCGCCACCGTGGTGCCGCGCGTCAGGCCGGTGATGGTGCCGCGCGCATCGGCGTTCCAGTAGGGGGCACCGAGACCGGTGAAGGCCGGCACCATCATGACGCCGCCGGCGTCGGGCACGCTCTGGGCCAATGACTGGACCTGGGCGCTGCCCTGGATCGCCTTCAGGCCGTCGCGCAGCCACTGCACCACGGCGCCGCCCACGAAGACGCTGCCTTCCATGGCGTACTGCGGCGTCGCGTCGGTCTGTGCCGCGCTGGTGACGAGCAGGCCGTTGTGCGAGGGCTGGAACGCGCCGCCGGTGTGCATCAGCAGGAAGCAGCCGGTGCCGTAGGTGTTCTTGGCCATGCCGGCCTCGAAGCAGGCCTGGCCGAACAGCGCGCTTTGCTGGTCGCCCGCCACGCCGCCGATGGGCAGCGAGTGGCCGAGCAAGGCGGCGTCGGTGTCGGCGAAGTGCGCGCTCGACGGCCTGACCTCGGGCAGCAGCGACGCCGGGATGTCCAGCGCTTTCAGCAGGTCGGCGTCCCACGCATTGCCGTGCACGTTGAACAGCATGGTGCGCGAGGCGTTGCTCACGTCGGTCGCGTGCACCCGGCCGCCCGTGAGTTGCCAGATCAGCCAGCTGTCGACCGTGCCGAACGCCAGTTCGCCACGCTCGGCCTGGGCGCGGGCGCCGGGCACATGGTCGAGCAGCCAGCGCAGCTTGGTGCCGGAGAAGTAGGCGTCGATCACGAGGCCGGTTTTTTCGCGGATGAGGCCGGCCAGGCCGTCCTCGCGCAGCCGGGCGCACAGCGGCTCGGCGCGCCGGTCCTGCCAGACGATGGCGTGGTGCACCGGCCGGCCGGTGGCGCGGTTCCACAGCACGGTGGTCTCGCGCTGGTTGGTGATGCCGATGGCGCGGATGTCCGCGGCCTTGAGCCTTGCCTTGGCCAGAACCTCGTGCCCGGTGGCGAGCTGGCTGGCCCAGATTTCCATCGGGTCGTGCTCGACCCAGCCGGGCCGCGGGTAGATCTGCGTGAGTTCGCGCTGCGCCGCCGCCACGATGCGGCCCGCGCTGTCGAACACGATGGCGCGCGAACTGGAGGTGCCCTGGTCAAGGGCCAGCAGGTAGGTCATGACGGCGGTTTCCTGTCCGGGATGTGACGGGCCACCTCGCAGCGCACCTCGGCGCGCTCCAGCAGCTCGGGGAAGGGCGCCGGCGGCTCGGCGTCGGTGAACAGGCGGTCGATCTGGGCCAGTTCGGCCACCTGCACCATGGCCGGCCGGTTGAACTTGCTCGCGTCGGCCGCCAGCCAGACCTCGCGTGCCTGCGCGATGATGGTTTGCGCCACCTTGACCTCGCGCAGGTCGAAGTCGCGCAGGCTGCCGTCGGCCTCGATGCCCGAGATGCCGATGATGGCGATGTCCACCTTGAACTGGCGGATGAAGTCGATCGCCGCCTCGCCGACGATGGCGCGGTCGCGCGCGCGCACCGCCCCGCCCGCCACGATCACCTCGCAGCCCGCATTGCCCGACAGCAGGGTCGCCACGTTCAGGTTGTTGGTGATCACGCGCAGGCCGGTGTGGCGCAGCAGCGCCCGGGCGATGGCCTCGGTGGTGGTGCCGATGTTGAGGATCAGCGAGCAGTCGTTGGGCACCCGCCGGGCCACGGCGTGCGCGATGCGCGCCTTGCCCTCGGCGTTGAGCGTCTCGCGCTGGTGGTACGCGATGTTTTCGGTCGTCGAGCGCGGCACGCTCACGCCGCCATGAAAGCGCGTCAGTAGCCCCTGGTCGGCCAGGCGTTGCACGTCGCGGCGCACCGTTTGCAGCGTGACGCCGAGCATTTCAGCGAGATGCTCGACCGTGAGCGTGCCACGGGCGCGCACGGTGTCGAGCAGATGAAGCTGACGCGGATTGGAGTTCAAGGCGAAGCTCAGGTCGTGGGCGCTTCACTTTAAAACGAAAGGAAACGAACCGAGCTAATGGAAAACACCGAACAAAAACGCGCATGAAGGAACAACAATGGACCGGTACGAAAGCAAACAGGCCTGTCCCTGGCCCTCCCTTCCTGAATGAACTTCCGGTGAACGCCGCCCCATCCCTTGCTGCCGTGCCTGCGACCGACTGCGATGTGCTGGTCGTCGGCGGCGGCATCAACGGCTGCGGCATCGCGCGCGACCTGGCTGGGCGCGGATTCCGTGTGGTGCTGTGCGAGAAGGACGACCTGGCCTCGCATACCTCGTCGTCCTCGACCAAACTGATCCACGGCGGGCTGCGCTACCTCGAGTACTACGAGTTTTCGCTGGTGCGCAAGGCGCTGCAGGACCGCGAAGTGCTGCTCAAGAGCGCCCCGCACATCATGTGGCCGCTGCGCTTCGTGATGCCGCACGACCCGGGGATGCGCCCGGCCTGGATGATCCGCATCGGCCTGTTCATGTACGACCACCTGGCCCGGCGCGAGGTGCTGCCCGGCTCGCGCGGCATCGACCTGCGGCGGCATGCCGCCGGCGCGCCGCTCAAGCCGCGGTTCGAGCGCGGCTTCGTGTATTCCGACGGCTGGGTCGACGATGCGCGCCTGGTGGTGCTCAACGCGCTCGATGCGCGCGCCCGGGGCGCCGAGGTGCTGACCCGCACGCGCTGTACCGCCGCGCAGCGCGACGCTGTCGGCTGGACGGCGACGCTGCAGACCCCTGCCGGCGCACGCACGTTGCGCGCCCGCGCCCTGGTGAACGCCGCCGGTCCGTGGGCCGAATCGTTCCTGCGCGGGGCGGCGCGCGCGGCCGGCGACGAGCCGCTCGCCACCCGGCACCTGCGGCTTGTCAAGGGCAGCCACATCGTGGTGCCGCGCGTGTTCGAGCACGATTACGCCTACATCTTCCAGAACCCGGACAAGCGGATCATCTTCGCCATTCCGTACCAGGAGAAGTTCACCCTGATCGGCACCACCGATGTCGAGCTGGACGGCGACGACCCGGGCGCGGCGCGCATCGACAGGGAGGAGATCGCGTACCTGTGCACCCAGGCCAGCCGCTATTTCGAGACGCCGGTCACGCCCGCCGATGTGGTGTGGTCCTACTCCGGCGTGCGCCCCCTGCTCGACGACGCATCGGGCGATCCGTCGGCCGTGACGCGCGACTACCTGCTGGAGAGCAACACGGGCGCGGCACCGCTGCTGTCGGTGTGGGGCGGCAAGATCACCACCTTCCGCAAGCTCGCGCAGGACGCTGCCGACGAGGTGGGCCGGATGCTCGGCGAGGCCCGGCCGGCCTGGACCGACGGTGCCTTCCTGCCCGGCGGCGACCTGTCGGGCTGGCTGGGTGCCCGGACGGGCCCTGCGCGGCCCGACGACGATTTCGAGCGTTTCGTCGAGGCGGTGCAGTCCCGGTACGCCTGGCTTCCGGCGCCACTGGCGCGCCGGCTGGCCCGGGCCTATGGCGCACGCATCGCGCTCGTGCTTGGCGACGCCGCGTCGATGGCCGACCTGGGAGCCCAAGTGGCGCCCGGCCTCCACGAGCGCGAACTGCGCTACCTGTGCGACGAGGAATGGGCGCTGGACGGCGACGACGTGCTGTGGCGCCGGTCCAAGCTGGGGCTGCACTGCACGCCGGCCGAGCGCGAGCGCGTCGCCGCGTGGATGCGCGCGCGGCAGGCCAGGGAGGCGGAGCCTTTATGCAACTGACACTCGAACGCGTCACCAAGAAGGTGGGTGCGCTGACCTGGCTCTACGAGCAGAGCATCGCGCCGCGCAGCAACGCGGTGACGGTGCTGCTGGGCGCCACGCAGGCGGGCAAGACGAGCCTGATGCGCCTGATGGCCGGGCTCGACGCACCGACCGACGGCAGGGTCAGGGTCGACGGCCGGGACGTGACTGGCGTGCCTGTGCGCGAACGCAACGTGGCGATGGTCTACCAGCAGTTCATCAATTACCCGTCGCTCAAGGTCGCCGACAACATTGCCTCGCCGCTCAGGCTGCGCGGCGAGAAAAACGTCGAGGCGCGCGTGAAGGAGCTGGCCGACAAGCTGCACATCGGCATGTTTCTCGATCGCTTCCCGCAGGAACTCTCGGGCGGCCAGCAGCAACGCGTGGCGCTGGCCCGCGCCCTGGCCAAGAACGCGCCGCTGATCCTGCTCGACGAGCCGCTCGTCAACCTCGACTACAAGCTGCGCGAAGGCCTGCGCGAGGAGCTTGCACAGCTGTTCGCCGGCGGCGACTCGACCGTCGTCTACGCCACGACCGAGCCCGGCGAAGCGCTGCTGCTGGGGGGCTACACCGCCGTCATGGACGGCGGCGAGCTGCTGCAGTACGGCCCGACCGCCGAGGTGTTCCATTCGCCGCAATCGCTGCGGGTGGCCCGGGCCTTCAGCGACCCGCCGATGAACCTGCTCGAAGGACGCGTGGTGGCGGGTGGCGTGCAACTGGGGAGCGGCCCCTTGCTCGCGCTCGCCTTGCCGCAGGGCGTCACGGGCGCCGTGACCGTGGGGTTGCGCGCGAGTGTCTTGAACGTGAACGCGGGCGAGGGCGATCTCGCCTTGCCCGGCAACGTCGAGCTGGCCGAGATCTCCGGCTCCGACACCTTCGTTCATGTCCAGACGCAGGTCGGCGAACTGGTGGCGCAACTGACGGGCGTGCACCGCTTCGAGCTGAACGCGGCCGTCACGCTCTATTGCAGCGCCGCGCAGGCCTATGTCTTCGATGCGGCGGGCCAGCTCGCGCTCGCGCCCGTGCGGCAGCGGAGGACCTGACATGGCCCGCATCGAACTCGACCTCGCGCACGCCTACCGGCCTGACCCGGTGCAGGACAGCGACTATGCGCTGCTGCCGTTGAAGATGAGCTTTCGCGATGGGGGCGCCTATGCCTTGCTGGGGCCTTCGGGCTGTGGCAAGACCACCATGCTCAACATCATCTCCGGCTTGGTGAGGCCCTCGCAGGGCCAC
>JAQGLP010000127.1 GCA_028292835.1 Variovorax sp. | reverse complement strand
GCGTCCAGCATCATCGGCAGGCTGGCGATATGGTCGAAGTGCGAGTGGGTGAGGAACACGTCGTCGATGCCGGCCATCTCGTCGAGCGTCAGGTCGCCCACGCCGGTGCCGGCATCGACCAGCAGATCGTCGTCGATCAGGAAGGAGGTGGTGCGGCAGTCCCGGGCAATGGCGCCGGAGCAGCCCAGCACGCGCACCTTCATGGGAGCGCCCTCTTGCGCAAATCCACGGCTTTCTTTGCACGGGACCGCGCAAGGACACTCATGTGTGCACGAACTGCAGCCGGGTGGAGGCGAGTTCGATCAGGTCGCCGTTTTGCAGCGGCACGGCCTCGGTGCCGAGCGCCTTGCCGTTGAGCAGGGTGCCGCCGTCCACCGCCATGACCACGTAGCCCTCCAGCCGGCTGGTGACGGCCGCCACGGCAACGCCGGGCTTGCCGATGGTGGTGACCACCTTGTTGAGCGGCACCTCGCGGCCCGCGCCGGCGCCGGACAGCACCCGCATGAAGGCAGCCGAGGCGATGTCGCCCAGCGGGACCGCCACGGTGGGTTGGGTGTCGTGCGATTCCTGCATGGTCGCCAGCGTGCCCGGGGTGAACCGGGACGGGCTCACTCCACCGCCCAGGGGCGCATCGGCCAGGTAGCGGATCTTGTATTTGCCGATTTCGAGCAGATCGTTGTGCCGCAGCACGTGCTTTTTCACGGGCCGCGCGTTGACGCAGGTGCCATTGGTGCTGTCGAGGTCCTCGATGCTGACCTCGCTGTCGCTCATGTGCAGCACCGCATGTTCGCCGCTGACCGCCATGCTGTCCAAGACGATATCGTTGTAGGGGCGTCGGCCGAGCGTGGTGCGGTGCTTGACGAGGGTGACTTTCTTGATGACGACGCCGTCGAAAGAAACAATGATTTTTCGCATGGCCAATCCCTGGGACTCGATGGTTTTTGGCGCAACCCGTGCATGGTGGGCTGTTTCCCCCGCGATCAATCAACTCCGCTTTCGCCGGCCTGGACCAGAACTACCGATATGTTGTCGCGGCCGCCATTCTGGTTGGCCACAGCGACCAGAAGCGCTACTTTTTGCGATAAGGGGATATCTTCCGACAAAACCGTGAAAAGTTGCGCAGCGCCCACCATTTCGCTCAAGCCGTCCGAGCACAGCAGGAACAGATCGCCATGGCGCGCCGGGTAGGCATGTGTTTCGATCCTGACCTGCCGCTCGATGCCGAGCGCGCGCGTGACCAGGTTGCGGTGCGGCGAGCGGGCCGCCTCGCGCTGGGAGATGGTGCCCGCGTCAAGCTGCTCCTGCAGCATCGAGTGGTCGCGCGTGAGCTGCACCAGATGCGCGTCGCGCAGGCGGTAGCAGCGCGAGTCGCCGATGTGGCCGACCACCACCTGCCGCGGTCCGAAGGCGCTCAGCACCAGCGTCGTGCCCATGCCCTGCAGCTGCGCATTCGATTGCCCGGCCTCGCGGATCGCCGCATTGGTCTTGTCGATGCCCAGCTGCAACGCCTGGCCAATCAACGGTGCCGTTGCCCCGGCGCCCGCGCTGGCCAGCCACCTGCCGAAACCCTCCCGCAGCAACCTCACCGCCATGCCGCTGGCCACCTCGCCAGCGTTGTAGCCGCCCATGCCGTCGGCCACGATGGCAAGACCGCACTCCGGGTCGAAGGCGATCGCGTCCTCGTTGTTGGCGCGCACGCGCCCGGTCACGGTCAGCCCGGCGAATTCCCAGTGCACGGCGGGCGGGAGGTCCTGGACGATCTCGTCGGGCCCAGGGAATTCCGCTGGCATGAGTCGGTCCTTGCGCACCGCGCGGCAGTGTGCCGCGACGCCGCGGCCGCGCGCCGCAAGCATCTTGCCCAAAGCGACCACCAGCAACGCGCCGGCGGCGGCGGCGGCGTAATGGATCCAGGGGCTGGCTGCCAGCAGGCCCTGCAGCGACACGTCGCTCACGATGGTTTCGCCCCCGACCCAGCCGATCAGCGCCGCGCCGAGCGTGACGATGATGGGGAAGCGCTCCATCAGCTTGATCATCAGCGTGCTGCCGAAGATCACCAACGGGATGCTGATCGCCAGCCCGAGGATCAACAGCACCATGCTGCCCTGCGCCGCGGCAGCCACGGCGATCACGTTGTCCAGGCTCATCACCAGGTCGGCGATCAGGATGGTGCGCACGGCCGCCATGAGGGTGCCGGTATGCCGGTCCGGGCCGTTGTCCTCGTCTTCGTCGCCCAGCAACTGCAGGCCGATCCACAGCAGCAGCAGGCCGCCGACGATCTGCAGGTAGGGCAGTGCGAGCAGCCGGGCCGCGACGATGGTGAGCCCGATGCGCAGCACCACCGCCGCACCCGAGCCGAACAGCACGGCTTTTTTCTGCTGCTCGAGCGGCAGCGAGCGAGCGGCCAGCGCGATGACGACCGCGTTGTCGCCCGACAGAATGATGTTGATCCAGACGATCTTGACCAGACCGATCCAGAAGTCAGCGCTTTGCAGCAGTTCCATGGGATTCTTGTGTTGTCCTGCATTGAAAAAGCGCCCGCAACCTGCATTGCGGGCGCCCTTCGCTGCGTTTCGAAAGACCTTCAGTTCACAAACGAGAGATGCCTGCTCAGAGCCTGGCCTTGAGCAGCTTGGCCAGCTCGGAGAAGTTGCGTGTGACGGTGAAGCCGCACTCCTCCATGATGGCCAGTTTGGCCTCGGCGGTGTCGGCGCCGCCCGAGATCAGCGCGCCGGCATGGCCCATGCGCTTGCCGGGAGGGGCGGTGACGCCCGCGATGAAGCCGACCACCGGCTTCTTCATGTGATCCTTGCACCAGCGCGCCGCGTCGGCCTCGTCCGGGCCGCCGATCTCGCCGATCATGATCACGGCGTCGGTTTCGGGATCGTCGTTGAACGCCTTCATCACGTCGATGTGCTTCAGTCCGTTGATCGGGTCGCCACCGATGCCCACGGCCGAGGACTGGCCGAGGCCGATCTCGGTCAGCTGCGCCACGGCTTCGTAGGTCAGCGTGCCGGAGCGCGAGACCACGCCGATGCGGCCCTTCCTGTGGATGTGGCCGGGCATGATGCCGATCTTGATCTCGTCGGGCGTGATGAGGCCGGGGCAGTTGGGGCCGAGCAGCAGCGTTTTCTTGCCGCCGGCGGCTTCCTTGGCCTTCATGCGGTTGCGCACCTCGAGCATGTCGCGCACCGGGATGCCCTCGGTGATGCAGATCGCCATGTCGAGGTCGGCCTCGACGGCTTCCCAGATCGCGGCGGCGGCGCCGGCCGGCGGCACGTAGATCACGCTCACGGTGGCGCCGGTCTGC
>JAQGLP010000099.1 GCA_028292835.1 Variovorax sp. | reverse complement strand
TTGAAGGTGCGGCCCGATACCGAGGCGGCGTGCTTGCCGTCGATGAACATCCGCTTGACAGTGCCGTCGAGGAAGGCCGGCGTGGGTGAAGTGGTGGGCTGTTGCATGGTCATAGGCTCGGTTGCGGGTTGGATCAGGGTGCGTCGAACGTCAGCCGACCTCGGCCGGGGTACTGTGCCGAGCGTCGGTGTCCGTGGCATTGGCAGGCGCCTTGCGAACGGCCGCTCGCCCATCGCCGCGCAGGAAGGAGGCCGCGCGCTCGCCGATCATGGTCGCCGGTGCACTGGTATTGCCGCCCACGATGTTGGGCATGATCGAGGCGTCCGCGACGCGCAGTCCCTGGATGCCATGGACGCGCAACTGGGCGTCCACAACGGCCATCGAATCGCTGGCGGGTCCCATCTTGCAGGTACCCACGGGGTGGTACGCGGTGTTGACCTGGGCCCGCAGCGCGGCTTCGAGGCCGGCATCGTCCTGCGCCTCGGCGCCGGGCTCGATTTCGCCGGCAGAGAACGGCGCAAGGGCCGATGCGCCGAAGATGCGGCGCGCCTCACGCACGCCACGCACCAGCGTCGCCATGTCGGCCGGGTCCTCGAGGAAGTTCGGATGCATCACGGGCTTGGCCGTCGGATGGGCCGAGGCCAGTTCCAGATGCCCGCGCGAAACGGGGCGCAACAACTGTACGAGGACCATGAAGCCATGCTCCCGGGGAATGACGCGCGCATTGCCCTTGAGGCCGACCAGGAAGGTCATCTGCACATCCGGACGATCGAGTCCGGGCAGCGTGCGCACGAAGCCACCGGCCTCGGCGGCGTTCGACGAGAGCATACCCGTGCGGTTGAACAGGTAGCGCAACGGGCTGAACGCCACGCGGGACCAGGATTTCGTGGACAGCGCATAGGACTCGCCGCTCGGGTTGCGGTGCGACACATAGACGGTCGGATGGTCCTGCAGGTTCTGTCCCACGCCAGGCAAGGCGAGCTTCACGGGAATGCCCATGCGCCGCAGGTGCGCTTCGGGGCCGATGCCCGAGAGCATCAGCAGTTGCGGCGAATTCACCGCGCCGCCGGACAGCACCACTTCGCTAGACGCGCTCAACAGGCGCTGCTGGCCGTCCTGCGCGATGCGCACGCCCACCGCACGGCCGCCTTTCAACTCGATTCTCTCCACCAGCGTGTTGGCGAATACCGTCAGGTTGGGCCGGGCCAGCACCGGATGCAGGAACGCGCGCGAATTGCTCAGGCGCACGCCGTTGCGCTGGTTGAGTTCGTAGATGCCGTAGCCGTCCTGCACGGGGCCGTTGAAGTCGTCGCTGCGGCGATGTCCGGCTTCGACGGCGGCATCGATGAAGGCCCGGGAGAGCACATTGGGCGATGTCGGCAGGCTGACATCCAGCTCGCCGCCGGTACCGTGGTACGCCGAGCCGCCCGCGTGACGGTTCTCGTGCTGGCGAAACACCGGCAACACGTCGTCGTAACCCCACCCGGGATTGCCGAGGGCTTCCCACTCGTCGTAGTCCTGGCGGTGACCACGGATGTACACCGAGCCGTTGACCGAACTGCAGCCGCCGAACAGCTTGCCGCGCGGGCAGCCGATGGTGCGATGGTTGACGGCTTCGCCCCCCGCAAAACTGTGCTGCCAGTTGTAGCGAGCGTGCGGCAGCAGGAAGATGTTGCCGACCGGCAGCGCAGTCTTGAGGTTGACCGGAAACTGCCGGTCCGAAGGGCCCGCCTCGATCAGTGCGACACGAACGGCCGGATCTGCCGACAGCCGGTTCGCGACGACGCAGCCGGACGATCCGGCACCGATCACGATGTAGTCGAAGGCTTCGGGCGAACGGTGCATGCTGTCTGTCTCCTGCTGGGGGGTTGCGTGCTCGTCTGCACGGCATCGCTTCTTTTCAAGGAAGCCAGCATCGCTTCGGGCCGCATCTGCAACAAGGCCGCCCAGGGCACATCATCTATGAATCGAGATCACGGACTGCGCGTCAGAGCGCGATGCGTCCGTGCGGATGCGTGCTGCTCACGCCACCATCGACCGCGTACAGCTGTCCGTCGACAAAGGAGCTGTCGTCGCTGGCCAGGAAGGCGGCCATGGCGGCGATTTCCTCCGGCCGCCCGGCACGCTTCATCGGCGTCATGTGGCCGATGCGGGCTTCGACGCCGCGCTCGCGCGCCTGCTCGAAGACCTTGCGCGTCATCTGGGTCTCGACCAGGCCGGGGAGGATCGCGTTGACGCGCACGCCCGTGCCGCTGAAAGCGTTGGCCGCGCACTGCGCGAGGCTGTTGACCGCGGCCTTGCTCGCGCTGTACGAGATCGCACCGGCATTGGCACGCAGCGAGGCCGCCGATGAGGTGAGGATGATCGAGCCGCTGCCCTGCGCCGTCATGTGGCGGCCCGCGTATTTCACGGCGAGGAAACAACTGAGGGTGTTGACGCGCCAGACCTCGTTCCACTCGTCGACGCTCTGCTCGAGCAAGGGCGTGTTCGTGCCCGGTGTCGCGGCGTTCGCAAAGAAGACGTCGAGCCCGCCCAGCTCGGACACGCTGCGCGCGACGATCGCTTCGACATTGGCTTCGACCGTCACATCGGCCACCATCGCCGCAGCGCGGCCGCCGGCGGCCCGGATGAGGGCTGCCGTTTCTTCGGTGTTGCTGCTGCTGCGGCCGACGACAAGCACCGCCGCGCCTTCCTGCGCGAAGCGAAGCGCGCTGGCGCGACCGATGCCGCTGCCCGCACCGGTGATCACGGCACGCTTGCCGGCGAGTCTGTTCATGGTTTTCTCCTTCAGGGATTCGGGTATCGGAGCGGTCAGCGCGTCGCCACGGTCCAGCCGCCGTCGGCGACCAGCGCGGCGCCCTGCATGTAACGGCTGTCGTCGCTGGCGAGAAAGGCGGCGACCGCGGCGATCTCCTGCGGTTCGCCGAAGCGGCCGAGGGGCATCGTGGCCAGCCGCGCTCTCACGGTCGCCTCGTCGAACTTCCCGACCGAGGCCGGCGTGCCGATCATTCCCGGCACGATGGCATTCACGCGAATGCCCCACGGGCTCAGCTCGACGGCGGCGGCGCGGGTCAGGCCGAGCACGCCCGCCTTCATCGCCGCGTAGGCGATCGCGTTGGGCATCGCCTGCAGCGCGGAGGTGGAGCTGAGGTTGACGATCGCGCCCGAACCGCGCCGCTTCATCTGGGGCGCGGCCGACTGCATGGTCCAGATCAGGCCCTTGAGTCCCACGTCGAACATGCGGTCGACGCTGTCCTCGTCCACTTCGTCGAGCGGCTGGAAGCGCGCCCACACCGCGTTGTTGACGAGCACGCCGACGGGCGCGCCAAAGTCCCGCTCGACCGCGTCGAAGGCCGCGGCCACCGCGTCGCGACGGCCGACATCGGCCTCGTAGGCGCGCGCCTCGATGCCGCGACCGACCAGCCCCGCCACCGCCGACTGGAGGCGCGCGGCGCCCATGTCGAGGCAGGCGATGCGCCCGCCCTCGGCGGCGAAGCGCTCCGCGATCGCCAGGCCGATGCCGCGGGCAGCGCCGGTGACAACGCAGACGGCGCCGGTCAGACGGCGGGCCGCTGGAATTTCGGTGAGGGTGCTCATGGATGCCTGACTCCGGGAGTGGGTACGCGATTCAGCGCCCAGGCGCATCGACCTGCAGCATCGCGCCGCTGCGCTGCAATGCCTCGATCTCCGTGTCACCGACACCCCACTCGACCAGCACCTCGGCGCTGTGCTGGCCTGCGGTCGGTGCCGGCCGGCGCAGGCTCGCAGCCGTGCGGCCAAAGCGCGGCGCCGGACTCGGATGCAGCACGCCGTCGAATGCGCTGAAGACCCTGCGTGACTGCAGGTGCGGATGCCTCGGCGCTTCATCGAGGTCCAGCACCGGCGAGAAGCAGGCGTCGCGGCCCTCCATGGCGGCCACCCATTCGTCTCGCGTGCGGGTCCTGAAGATATCGACGAACTGCGCACGCACGCGCGCCCAGGTCGAGCGGTCGTTCTGCGGTGGAAGTTGTGCCACCTGCAACCCCATGCCGGCGGTCAACGCCTCGTAGAAACGGGCCTCGATAGCGCCAACCGCGACGTACTTCCCGTCGCGCGTCTCGTAGGTGCCGTAAAAGGGAGCACCACCATCGACGATGTTCTCGCCGCGCCCGTCCGTCCATTCGCCCATCTGGCGGAATGCGGAGAAGGCGGACATCAG
>JAQGLP010000094.1 GCA_028292835.1 Variovorax sp. | reverse complement strand
CGGGCGGCAGGCCCTGCGCGCCGCGATCTCGGCCGGCCTGGCCGAGGGCAGCGCGCGGCAGCCCGCCTGGGCCGGCGCGCTGCTGCCGCAGTCCGGCGTCGAGATGGCCGTGCCGTGCTGCATCGGCGACTACACCGACTTCTACACCGGCATCCACCACGCCACCACGGTCGGCAAGCTGTTCCGCCCGGACCAGCCGCTCATGCCCAACTACAAGTGGGTGCCCATCGGCTACCACGGCCGCGCCTCGTCGATCGGCGTGAGCGGCCAGCGGTTCCGGCGCCCGCAGGGCCAGACCAAGGCGCCCGATGCGCAGGCACCCAGCTTCGGCCCGAGCAGGCGGCTCGACTACGAGCTCGAACTCGGCTTCCTGGTCGGTCCCGGCAACGCGCTGGGCGAGCCGATCGCCATCGTCGACGCCGAGGCACACCTGTTCGGCGTCACGCTGCTCAACGATTGGTCGGCGCGCGACCTGCAGGCGTGGGAGTACCAGCCGCTCGGGCCTTTCCTCGCCAAGAACTTCGCCAGCACGCTGTCGCCCTGGATCGTGACGATGGAGGCGCTGGCGCCGTTCCGCGCCCCGTTCGAGCGCCCGGCGGGCGACCCGCAGCCGCTGCCCTACCTGGATTCGCCCGCCAACCGCGCGGCCGGCGCGCTCGACATCACGCTCGAAGTCTGGCTCCAGACCGCCGGGATGCGCGAGGCCGGCGAGCCGGCGGTGCGCCTGACGCGCGGCAACACCGCGCAGGCCGCCTACTGGACCGCCGCGCAGTTGCTGGCGCACCACACCGTCAACGGCTGCAACCTGCAGCCGGGGGACCTGCTGGGCTCGGGCACGCTCTCGGGCGCCGCGCCCGACGAGGCGGGCTCGCTGCTCGAACTCACGCTGGGCGGCAAGAACCCGCTCGCGCTGCCCAACGGCGAGCGCCGCACCTTCCTGGAGGACGGCGACACGCTGACGCTGCGCGGCTTCTGCGAGCGCGCCGGCGCGGTGCGCATCGGGCTGGGCGAGGTGAGCGGGACGGTGCTGCCCAACGGCTGAATTTGGAGAGGGAGCCTGTCGCCTTGGCGAAACCCGGGCCACCGTGAAGCGGGGGAATGTCGGTGACATCCTGACACAATCCGGACGCGACACCGGCAGGCTGCCGCCCCATCACCCCCTTCCGAAAGCACCCCTTGAACAAGACACACGGCGCCGTGCGGCGCTCCTTCATCGCCCTGGCCGGCACGCTCGTGGCGTCGCTTGCGACCGCCCAGACCTTGACGACCGAGTCCGCGTACGGCGCGGCCCGTCCCAAGGCATCGCCGGCCGCGCCCGCTTCGGCGACGTGGCCCACCCGGCCGGTGCGGCTGCTGGTCGGCTTTCCCGGAGGCTCCTCGCCCGACCTGGCGGCGCGCGTGCTCGCCGAGGGCCTGTCCAGGTCGCTCGGCCAGCCGGTCGTGGTCGAGAACCGGCCCGGCGCCTCGGGCAACATCGCAGCCGACCAGGTGTCCAAGGCCCGGGACGACCACACGCTCGGCCTGGTCATCAACGGCAATCTGACCTCGGCCAAGCTGCTCAACCCCAGGCTGCCCTACGATCCGGCGCACGACTTCCGCCTGATCTCGCTGGTGGCGACCGCGCCGCTGGTGCTCGTGACGACCCCCGACCAGCCCTCGGGCGAGGCGTTCGTCCATGCCGCGCGCAACGGCGGCAACAAATGGAACTACGGCTCGGTGGGCGTCGGCTCGGTCGGGCACCTGGGCATGGAATACCTCAAGACGCGCATGGGCGGTGTCGAGGCCGTGCACGTGAGCTACGCCGGCAACCCGCAGGTCGTGACGGCCATGCTGTCCGGCCAGACCCAGATGGCGCTGGTGCCGCCGGGCATCGCGTTGCCGCAGATTCGCGCCGGCAAGCTCAAGGCCATCGGCCTGACCACCGGCCGCAGCACCCTGGCGCCGGACATCCCGCCGCTGTCGGACGCGGGCGTGCGCGGCGCGTCCGATCTGGAGGTCTGGGTCGCGCTCGTCGGGCCGGCAACGCTCAGCCGTGGCGCCACCGACCGCCTGGCCGAAGCGGTCCCGCAGCTGCTGCGCAACCCGGAGGCGCGCCAGAGGATGTTCAGCGCCGGCTGGCAGGCGGTCGGGGGCTCCGCGCAGGCCCTGCAGACCCGCATCGACCGCGAAACCAACAGCCTCGGCGGCATCATCATGATGCGCGGCATCCGGGTCGATTGAGCGCGATGGCAACCGCCGCAATGGCACCGGTGCGCGAGCCCGAGCGCCGCACCGAGGTCTATGGCGAGTTCGACGTGGTCGTGCTCGGCGGGGGTCCGGCCGGCATCGTCGCGGCCGTCTGCGCCGCGCGCCACGGCGCCCGCACGCTGCTGGTGGAGCGCTACGGCTTCCTGGGGGGCATGGGCACGGCCGGCGGCGTGACCAACTTCGCCGGCCTGTACGGGCGCCGCGACGGCGAGATGGTCCCGCTGGTGCGCGGTGTGGTCGACGAGCTGCTCGAGCGCATCGACCGGCTGGGCGGGCTGAACGCGCCGCAGGACGGCCTGCAGGGCCGCATCCGGGTGCGTTCCTACGATGTCTCGGCCTACAAGTGCGCCGCCGACCAGTTGCTGCTCGGCGCCGGCGTGCGGCTGCTGTTCCACGCCCTGGCGGTGGGCGTGGTGCGCGACGGGCCGCGCATCGACGCGCTGCTGCTGGAGACCAAGTCCGGGCGCCGCGCGGTGCGCGCGCGCCAGTTCATCGACGCCTCGGGCGACGCCGACCTGGCGCACCACGCCGGCGTCCCCTACGAGCTGGGCGACGGCCACGGCGACGCGCTCTACCCCTCGACCATGTTCCGCATCGGCAACGTGGACGCCGAGCGCGCCCTGGCCGCGGTGGGCGAGTTCAAGGCCATCGACGCGCTGATGCGCGAGGCCGCGGGGCGCTACGCGTTCGCGCGCAACGGCGCCATCCTGCGGCCGCAGCGCAACCCGCGCGAATGGCGTGCCAACGTCACGCAGCTGCGCAATGCCGAGGGCCGGGCGGTGGACGCGACCGACGCGGCGCAGCTCAGCGCCGGCGAGGTCGAGGGCCGGCGCCAGATCGTCGAGTACATGCGCTTCCTGCGCGCCGAGGTGCCCGGCTTCGGGCAGGCCGAGATCGCCGAGATCGCGCCGCAGATCGGGGTGCGCGAAACGCGCCGCGTCCAGGGCGCCTACCAGCTCACCGGCGAGGACGTGCTGGCCAGTGCGCGCTTTGCCGACACCATCGGCTTGAACGCCTGGCCGATCGAGCTGCACGTGCGGGGCGGCATCGAGTGGGCGTTCCCGCGCGACCCGAGCCGCACGTTCAACGAACTGCCGTGGCGCATGCTGGTGCCGCAAGGCATCGACAACCTGCTGGTGGCCGGGCGCTGTGCCTCGATGGCGCACGAGGGCCAGTCGGCGGCGCGCGCCAGCGGCGCCTGCTTCGCGATGGGGCAGGCCGCCGGCACCGCCGCCGCGCTGCGCTGCGGCACGGCGGGCGAGGGTGCGTTTCCGGTCGAGAGGCTGCAGGCGCTGCTGCGCGCCGATGGCGCGGTCCTGGACTGACGGTGGAGGGCGGCGGGCTCGCGTCGCCGGC
>JAQGLP010000084.1 GCA_028292835.1 Variovorax sp. | reverse complement strand
AAGGCAATGCCCCTTCGTCGCAACCCCAGCCTGTGGACCTGTCCACGCAGTCGGTCGCCGGCGAGGAAGATCCCGGCGCTGTTGACAATTTGCCGCCCGCGCATGCGGGCGACGAGGCGTCGCCCGGCACGCCCGGCACCGGCGAAGGTCTGTGTCGGCGCTGCGGCGGCTCGGGCCGCGTGGACGACGGCACGCCCTGTCCGGAATGCGATGGCACCGGCAAGGTGACGGTCGGCATCGGCGGCGCGTGAGTTCGTCGGAGGTGGTTCGCGAGGTCGAGCCCGGCCGGCGCGTCGAGCGGCTTGCCCATCTGGCGCGCTTGCTGGAGCAGTCGGGCTACCGTTTCACGACGGTCACGCCCGAGACGCACCGGCGTGTCGTGGGTCGTGCGGACATGCAGTGCGCGACCTCCCTGCGCGACGTGTTCGGCTGGAACCTGCCGTTCGAGCGGTCCTGCGTCGATGCGGCTGTGTGGGGGGCGATGCGGGAGGCCGATGTGCTCGCCTCCGAAGGCGCACTGTTTCGGAGCACAGTGCGCTTCGCCACCCTGGACGACCTGGTCTATCTGCATTCCGGCTTTCCGACGCTCGACAGCGACGCCGTCTTTTTCGGCCCGGACACCTACCGGTTCGTGGCGCTGATCGAGCGGACGCTGACCGATGGGGCGGGCCGGGGGGTGCGCGTGCTCGATGTGGGGTGCGGCGGCGGAGCAGGCGGCTTGGTGGCGGCACGCTGGCTGCGGCGGACGGGCTTCGACGAGCCGCGCGTTGAGCTGGTCGATATCAACCCTCGGGCGCTGGATTACGCGCGCGTGAACGTGGTTTCGGCCGGCGCGTCGCGTGTCGAGTTCCGCCTGGCCGACCTGTACGCGGACACCAAGGCGCCGCTGGACCTGATCGTGGCCAACCCGCCCTACCTGCTCGACCGCGGCCAGCGGCTCTACCGGCACGGGGGCGGGCGCTTCGGCTCCGCGCTGTCCGAACGCATTGTGGCCGAGGGGTTGCCGCTGCTGGCGCCGGGCGGCGCGCTGGTGCTCTACACGGGCGCGCCCATGGTCAGGGGGCGCGATCCCTTCCACGAGGCCGTGCGGCCGCTGGTCGATATCGAGCGCTACAGCTTCGATTACCGGGAACTCGATCCCGATGTTTTCGGCGAGGAACTCGACGACCCGGCCTACCGGGACGTGGAGCGCATCGCCGTGGTGGGCCTCGTGGTGCGCCGTCGGACAGCCGGGGAGGGGCGCTCGCCGTGAGAGTGCTGGGCATTGGGGAAACCTGCGACCTGGGCGACATGTACTGGCGGCTCGGCCGTGCCGGCCACGAAGTGCGGGTGTTCATCGAGGACTCCAGGTCGCACGACGTCTTCGGCGGCATGGTCCACCGCGTGGACGACTGGCGCGCCGAACTGGACTGGGTTCGTGCGGGCGGCGAAGACGCGCTGGTGCTGTTCGAGTCGGCCGCCAAGGGCGACTGGCAGGACGCCCTGCGGCGCGACGGCTTCCGTGTCGTCGGCGGCAGCGGCTATGGGGACCGTCTGGAGGACGACCGCGAGTTCGGCCAGGCGGCGTTGCGCGACGCGGGACTGCGCACGGCGCGCAGCCACCGCTTCGACAGCTTCGAGGCGGCCATCGGCTTCCTGCGCTCGCGGCCGGGCCGCTTCGTTTTCAAGCAGAACGGCGCCAATGCGCTGCGCACGCGCAACTACATCGGCCAGCTCGACAGCGCCGCCGACATGGTCGCCTTCCTGAGCCTGCAGCAGGCGCACCTGAAAACGACGCCGGAGCCGGTCGATTTCGTGCTGATGGAGTACGTGCAGGGTGTGGAGGTCGGCGTCGGCGCGTATTTCGATGGGCGGAAATTCCTTTCGCCGGCCTTGCTCGACTGGGAGCACAAGCGATTCTTCCCGGGCGAACTCGGCGAGTTGACGGGCGAGATGGGCACCATCGTGACCTACCGGGGCGCCGAGGCCCTGTTTGAGCGCACGCTGGCCTGCATGGCCGAGCCGCTGCGCGCCGCCGGCCATTGCGGCTACATCAACCTGAACCTGATCGCCAACGCCGAGGGCCTCTGGCCGCTGGAGTTCACCAGCCGCTTCGGCTATCCCGGCTTCGCCATCTGCGAGGCGCTGCACGCCGAGCCCTGGGATGCCATCCTTCGCAAGATGCAGGATGGCACGGCCCGCACCATCGAGACGCGGCCCGGCTACGCGTGCGGCGTGGTGCTGACGGTGCCGCCGTTCCCGTACAGCTACGGCTACGAGGAAATTTCCAAGGGCGCGCCGATCTGCTTCAGGGAGACGGCCACGCCAGCGCAAAAGACCGCCGTGCATTTCGGCGAGGTGGCGCGTATCGAAGGCCATCTGGTGACGAGCGGCCGGACCGGCTACGTCGGCGTGGCGACAGGCGCCGGCCCCGACATCGCGGCGGCCCAGGAGGCGGCGTATGGCGTCGCACGCCAGGTCGTCGTGCCGAACATCCGCTTTCGCGAGGACATCGGCAACCGCGTGGCCGGCAGCGAACTGGCATTGCTGAGGGCCTGGGGCCATGTGGGCGACACCCGGTAGGCGGGCTCCCACAGGGGCCAACGGCTCATCCCTATAGGTTTCGTGGCCGGCCTGTCGAAGAGTGGGTCACAACAGTTTTTGCCCATTGCCAAGGAGAAATGATCTTCCCGGACGCCATATCGACCCCGACACGCAGTTTCCTGGCGTCTTCCGACAGGATGGCATCGACCGTCTTGCCGGCCGGACCCGATTCCGTCGCCAATGAGACACCCGAAGCCCCCAGGGGCGACCGTGCACTCTACGAATGCCTGCTCAGGGCCAACGGCGCAATCGAGGCGCCGGTGCCCGCCAGACAGGCCGCCCATGCCCGTATCGAGCAGTTGCTCGACCATGCAGCCGATGCCCCGTGCGGGTTGCCCGACGATCCGGACGACTTGGCCGACTGGATGGCGCGCGGGGTGGCCAGCGCCGGGCTCCAGTACCGCGCCTATTTGGCGCGGCGCAAGGCCGGTGGACACCGCGAATATTTCACCAGCCGCTCGCATGCGCTGCATTTCTTGCGCGCAGTGGCGCCGACCAAGCTGGTCGATGGCGCCTGGCTCTACGGGTTGCTGCCGCAATGGCGCAATCCCCGCTTCGCCGACCTGGTCCGGACCTATGTCGAGGAACTGGGCGGCGGCCTGGCCGACAAGAACCACGTGCTGCTCTACCGCCGTCTGCTGCAGTCGCACGGCATCGACGACTGGCGCGAGCAACCGGATGCGAACTACACGCAGGGTGCGCTGCAACTGGCCCTGGCCACCTGCGCCGATGCGTTCCTGCCGGAACTGATCGGCTTCAACCTGGGCTACGAGCAGCTGCCGCTGCACCTGCTGATCACCGCCTACGAACTGGACGAGCTGGGCATCGATCCCTATTACTTCTCGCTGCACGTGACCGTCGACAACGCGGCCGGCGGCCATGCGCGATGCGCCGTCAGGGCGGTGCACGAAGCGCTGCCCGGCACGGGCGGCGCCGATGCTTTCTGGCGGCGCGTGCGCAACGGCTTCAAGCTCAACGACACCGGTTTGTGCACGACCGCCGCCATCGCCGGGTTCGACCTGCACGCCGAGTTCCTGCGGGTGCTGCAACGCAAGACCGTGGAAGGCCGCGTGGCGCACTCCGACTACTGCCGTATCGAGGGGCGAAGCGTCAACGAATGGCTGGACAGCGAAAACGGCGTGGTGCGCTTTGTCGATGCGCTGGAGCGCAAGGGCTGGCTGCGACGCGGCAAAAATCCCGCCGAAAGCCGCTTCTGGCGGCTGCTGCAGGGCGAGCGCGCCGAGATGTTCGGCGTCTTCAGCCCGTTCGAGCTGCAGGTCGTGTACGACTGGATTCGCGGCGACGACTGCCGCGACGGCGCCGCGTTCCCCGCGGCAGCCGATGCCGCCGCGCCGCGCGCGCCACGTTCCTTTCGCCAGCAGTACCGCTTGGCTACTTTGGCCGGGCACACCGCGCTTGCCACGGCGGAATCGGCCAGCGAGGCGTTGGACCCCGACATCGCCGCACTGGAGCGGCAGCTCGTCAGCCAGGGCGACGCCCGGCAGCAGGTCGACCTGCTGCTCAGGCTGATGGGGCCGGCGCACCACTGGAGCATGGCGGGCCTTCATGCGACCCGCATCTTTGCCGGGGCGATGCTGCACGCCTGACTTGGCCCGCCCCATCCTGGGTGCCGCCACGCTCTCGGCCACGATCCTCGACCCATCTTTCAGGAGAACCGAACATGGCAGACTCTCTCAAGCCACTCGACCGGCAGGTCATCGTGTTGACCGGCGCTTCGAGCGGCATCGGATTGTGCACGGCGCGCCTGGCCGCGCAGCGCGGCGCCGCGCTGGTCCTGATCGCCCGCAGCGGCGACGTGCTCGAACACTTGGTCGACGAGATCACGGCCGCCGGGGGGGAGGCCATCGCGGCGATCGCCGACGTGGCCCAGCGCAAGCAGCTCGACGAGGCAGCGCGCATGGCGATCGCGCGCTTCGGCCGCATCGACACTTGGATCAACGACGCCGGCGTCTCGATCTATGGGCGCCTGGACGAGGTGAGCGAGGCCGACAGCCGGCGCCTCTTTGATACCAACTTCTGGGGCGTGGTCAACGGCTCGCTGGCGGCGCTGCCCTATCTCAAGCTGGAGGGCGGCGCGCTCATCAACGTCGGCAGCGAGGTCTCGGACGCGGTGGTGCCGCTGCAGGGCATGTACTCGGCGTCCAAGCATGCCGTCAAGGGCTTTACCGATGCGCTGCGCGTGGAAATCGAGGACGTGGACAAGGCGCGTGTCACCATCACGCTGATCCAGCCGACGGCGGTCAACACACCCTATCCGCAGAACGCCAGGAACTACCTTGGCAAGGAGCCCAAGCTGCCTGACCCGATGATCGATCCGATGCAGGTAGCCGAGGCCATCCTGAAGGCGGCCACCGAGGGCGGGCGCGACGTCAAGGTCGGCGCCATGTCGAAGCTGAACACGACACTGTCGAAGATCATGCCGTCGCTGGGCGACAAGATGGCCGCCAAGCAGGTGGACCGCCAGCAGGTCGACGAAAAGCCGGTGCATCCCGAAGGCACGTTGTTTGCCCCGGGCCATTCCGGCCGCGTCCATGGTCGCGACGCAAGCTGATCACCGCAAGGCGGCTGTAATCGTGCGAATGCGACATCTGGAGGCGTCCACTGGCGTTTCGACCGTTGCTTCCAATCCTGCCTTGAATCGGAGAATTTCCTATGCCTCAAATTTCGGAACTCATGACGCGTGGCGTCCGCTCACTGATGCCCACCGACACCATCATGTTTGCCGCGCAAGCGATGGATGAACTCAATGTCGGTGTCATCCCGGTGTGCGAGGGCGAGCGGCTGAAGGGCATCGTGACCGATCGCGACATCGTCGTGCGCGGCGTGGCGCAAGGACTGGACAGCCAGACAGCGCTGTCGCAGGTGATGAGCGCCGGCGTTCACGCATGCCGCGAGGACCAGTCGATCGAGGAGGCCACGCGCATCATGAGCGAGCGGCAGATCCGGCGCCTTCCCGTGGTCGATGGCGAGCAGAAGCTGGTCGGCATCCTCTCGCTGGGCGACATCGCCGACAGGGGGGGCGAGCAGATGGCGGGCGACGCCCTGGAGCAAATTTCCACTCCGGCCGAACCGGACCGCTCGGGTATCTCGGCCGCAGGCGGCTCGGCGGCCGGCGGTTCGGCCAGCGGCCAAGCGAGCCGCACGCCAGGCTGATCCGTCATTCACCTCACATGCCGACGTAGTTCGGCCCACCGCCGCCCTCGGGCGGCACCCAGACGATGTTCTGGGTGGGGTCCTTGATGTCGCAGGTCTTGCAGTGCACGCAGTTCTGCGCATTGATCTGCAGCCGCTCCTTGCCACCTTCGTCCGCCACGAATTCGTAGACTCCGGCTGGGCAATAGCGCTGCTCGGGACCGGCGTAGGTCGGCAGGTTGATGCGCGTGGGCACCGTCGGGTCCTTGAGCGTCAGGTGCGCCGGCTGGTTTTCCTCGTGGTTGGTGTTGCTGATGAACACGCTCGAGAGCCGGTCGAAGGTCAGCTGGCCGTCGGCCTTGGGATAGGCGATCTTCCTGGTCTGCGCCGCCGGCTGGAGGCGCTTGTAGTCCGGCTCGGTGCGGTGGACGGTCCAGGGGATGTGGCCGCGCAGCAGGTACTGCTCGATGCCGGTCATCAGTGTCGCAACGGTCTGCCCCTTCTTGAACCACTGCTTGAAATTGCGCGATTTGTTGAGCTCCTCGTGCAGCCAGCTCTTCTCGAACGCGGCCGGGTAGGCGCTCAACTCGTCGTGCTGGCGTCCCGCCGTCAGCGCATCGAACGCCGCGTCGGCCGCCAGCATGCCGGTCTTGATGGCGGCATGGCTGCCCTTGATGCGGCTGGCGTTCAGGTAGCCGGCTTCGCAGCCGACCAGCACCCCGCCCGGGAACACGGTCCTGGGCAGCGAGAGCAGGCCGCCGGCGGTAAGCGAGCGCGCGCCGTAGCCCAGGCGCTTGGGCGCCTTCAGGCCCTTGTCCTGGCCCTCGAAGTACCAGCGGATGTTGGGGTGCGTCTTGAAACGCTGGAACTCCTCGAACGGGCTCAGGTGCGGGTTCTGATAGTCGAGCCCGACCACGAAGCCGATGATGACCTGGTTGTTTTCCGCGTGGTAGAGGAACGAGCCGCCATAGGTGTCCGATTCCAGCGGCCAGCCCGCGCTGTGCAGCGCGAAGCCGGGCTGGTGGCGCGCCGGATCGATTTCCCATAGCTCCTTGATGCCGATGGCGTAGCTCTGCGGGTCGCGGCCGTCGTCGAGCTTGTACCTGGCGATCAGCTGGCGGCCCAGGCTGCCGCGCGAACCCTCGGCGAACACGGTGTACTTGGCGTGCAGTTCCATGCCGAGCTGGAAGTTCTCGGTCGGCTCGCCGTCCTTGCCGATGCCGAGGTTGCCGGTAGCCACGCCGCGCACCTTGCCGTCGTCGGTGTAGAGCACCTCGGCCGCCGGGAAACCGGGAAAGATCTCCACGCCCAGCTCTTCGGCCTGCTGCGCCAGCCAGCGCACCACGTTGCCCAGGCTCACGATGTAGTTGCCTTCGTTGTGGAAGTTCTTCGGCAGCAGAAAGTTGGGCGTTCGGGTGGCGCCGCGCTCGCCGAGGAACAGGAAGGCGTCCTCCGTCACCGGCTGCGTGATCGGCGCGCCGCGTTCGCGCCAGTCGGGCAGCAGCTCGTTCATGGCGCGCGGGTCCATGATGGCGCCCGAGAGGATGTGGGCGCCGGGCTCGGAGCCCTTCTCCAGCACCACGACCGAGACCTCCTTGCCGTTCAGCGCGGCGAGCTGCTTCAGGCGGATGGCGGTGGCCAGGCCGGCGGGGCCGGCGCCGACCACCACAACGTCGTATTCCATGGCTTCGCGGGGACCGAACTGGGCGAGGATTTCGTCGTGCGTCATGTGGAGGGTCTCATCGATAATGATTTGAGGTGCGCAGCACCGCGAGTACAAAACATTCTAGGGCCCGGTGCATGGTGCCCGTGTCGCCTCGAAGCATCATGCGCAGGACGCTGCGGCGCCACCACGACCCCTGACAGGAACCTCATCTCATGGCTTACAGCATCGATCTCTCCGGCCGCGTGGCCTTTGTCACCGGCGCTTCCAGCGGGCTTGGGGCGCAGTTCGCCAAGACCCTTTCGCGCGCCGGCGCGGCGGTGGTGCTGGCGAGCCGCCGCGTCGACAAGCTCAAGGAGCTGCGTGCGCGCATCGAAGGCGAGGGCGGCGACGCCCATGTCGTCGAACTCGACGTGACCGACCAGGGCAGCATCCAGGCTGCCGTCGCGCGGGCCGAAACCGAGGTCGGCTCGATCGACATCCTGGTCAACAACTCGGGTGTCAGCACCACGCAGCGCCTGCTCGACGTCACCGAGGAGGACTATGACTTCATCTTCAATGCCAACGTGCGGGGCTCGTTCTTCGTGGCACAGGAGGTTGCGCGGCGCATGATCCAGCGCGCCAACGGCGGCGCCCCGGGCACCTACACCGGCGGGCGCATCATCAACATCGCCTCGATGGCCGGGCTCAAGGTGCTGCCGCAGATCGGCGTGTACTGCATGAGCAAGGCGGCCGTGGTGCAGATGACCAAGGCGATGGCGCTCGAATGGGGGCGCTTCGGCATCAATGTGAACGCGTTGTGCCCGGGCTACATCGACACCGAGATCAACCACCATCACTGGGACACCGAGGGCGGCCAGAAGCTGGTCGGCATGCTGCCGAGGAAGCGCGTGGGCAAGCCCGAGGATCTCGACGGTCTGATCGTGCTGCTGGCCAGCGCGCAAAGCCACTTCGTCAATGGCGCGGTGATCGCGGCGGACGACGGCTTCGCGCTGTGACGACAGCGCCTGTCGCAACCTCGAACTCCTGAACGAAAGTGCCGCAGCGCCTGTCCCACGGGCGCAGGCAGCTATTGAATCCATAGCAAGCACCGTCCGGTCCGGTGCATCATCCCACCCAACCGCCGCCATGAAAATCGACATCCCGGAGCACAAGAAACTGGTCTATGAAATGTCGATCCCGATCCGCTGGGGCGACATGGATGCGATGGGCCACCTGAACAACGGCACC
>JAQGLP010000336.1 GCA_028292835.1 Variovorax sp. | reverse complement strand
GTTTTTATCCCACAACGCGGCCCCAGAGGCCCTTCGACCTGTGACGCAGCCCCGGCCCTTGCCTGTTCACCCGCTTTCCTCTCTTGTCGTGACGCATTTCGAGGGCGGCGACGCGCTCAGCGGCTTCCGGTCCCGGCAGTTGCTGCCGCGGTTGCAGGCCGTGGACGGGCGCATCACGGGCGTCGCGGCGCGGTTCGTGCATCTGGTGGCCACCGAGACGGGGCCGGACGAGGCCGGGCGCGGCCGGTTGCGGGCGCTGCTCAATTACGGCGAGCCCTTCGAAGCACCATCCGCCGGCACCACGCTGGTGGTGGCGCCGCGGCTGGGCACGGTGTCGCCGTGGGCCTCCAAGGCGACCGACATCGCGCACAACTGCGGCCTGGCCGTACGGCGCATCGAGCGCGTCACCGAGTTTCACCTGGCGCTGAAGAAGCCGCTGCTGGGCAAGGCGCCGGTCCTCGGTGCCGACCTGCTCGCGGCCGTGGCGGCGCTGTTGCACGACCGCATGACCGAGTCGGTGCTGCCCACGCTCGACGCGGCCGCGGCGCTGTTCGCCGAGCTGCCGCCGCAGCCGCTGGCGCACGTCGACATCCTCGCGGGTGGCCCCGGGGGAGGCCGTGCCGCGCTGGTCGCCGCCAACCGCGAGTTCGGCCTGGCGCTGGCCGACGACGAGATCGACTACCTGCAGGACGCCTTCACCCGGCTCGGGCGCAACCCGAGCGACGTCGAACTGATGATGTTCGCGCAGGCCAACAGCGAACACTGCCGCCACAAGATCTTCAACGCCGACTTCGTGATCGACGGCGCGCCGCAGCCGCACAGCCTGTTCTCGATGATCCGCCACACCGAGCGGCAAAACCCGCAGTACACCGTCGTCGCCTACGCCGACAACGCCTCGGTGATGGAGGGGTCGACCGTCGAGAGGTTGGTTGCCAGATCGGCCTCCAGTGAAAGCGGGACGGGCGTTCCAAGCTATCAAAAAGAGAGCGCCCTGAGCCATGTGCTGATGAAGGTGGAGACGCACAACCACCCGACCGCGATCTCGCCCTTCCCAGGCGCCTCGACCGGCGCCGGCGGCGAGATCCGGGACGAAGGCGCGACCGGGCGCGGCTCCAAGCCCAAGGCCGGGCTGACCGGCTTCACCGTGTCGAAGCTCTGGCCCGAGGAGGGCGCCGACTACGGCAGGCCGGCGCACATCGCGAGCCCCTTGCAGATCATGACCGAGGGGCCGCTGGGCGGCGCCGCGTTCAACAACGAGTTCGGCCGGCCCAACCTGCTGGGCTACTTCCGCGAGTACGAGCAGACGGTGGCGAGCGACGTCGACACCGTGCGGCGCGGCTACCACAAGCCCATCATGATCGCGGGCGGCCTCGGCAGCATCGACGCGACCCAGACGAAGAAGATCCGTTTCCCGGCCGGCTCGCTCCTGATCCAGCTCGGCGGTCCCGGCATGCGCATCGGCATGGGCGGCAGCGCCGCGAGTTCGATGGCGACCGGCGCCAACGCGGCCGCGCTCGACTTCGACTCGGTGCAGCGCGGCAACCCGGAGATCGAGCGGCGCGCGCAGGAGGTCATCAACCACTGCTGGCAGCAGGGCGAGGCCAATCCGATCCTGGCGATCCATGACGTGGGTGCGGGGGGGCTCTCGAACGCCTTCCCCGAGCTGACCAACGACGCCGGCCGCGGCGCGCGCTTCGACCTGCGCGCCGTACCGCTCGAGGAGTCCGGCATGGCGCCCAAGGAAATCTGGTGCAACGAGAGCCAGGAGCGCTATGTGCTGGCGATCGCGCCCGAATCGCTCGACGCGTTCCGCGCGTTCTGCGAGCGCGAGCGCTGCCCGTTCGCGGTGGTCGGCGTGGCCACCGAGGCGCGGCAGCTCGTCGTTGGCGAGGGGGTGTTGCCGGTGCGCGAAGGCAGGGAAGCGGGCGTGGCGGCCGGTACGGGCGAGGGCGACCCCGCCGTCGACATGCCCATGGACGTGCTGCTCGGCAAGCCGCCGAAGATGCTGCGCAATGTGAGCACCGTGGCGCGCCGCTTCAAGCCGCTCGACCTCACTGGCGTCGACCTGCAAAAAGCCGCCATCGACGTGCTGTCGCACCCGACGGTCGCCTCCAAGCGCTTCCTGGTCACCATCGGCGACCGCACTGTGGGCGGCCTGACGCACCGTGACCAGATGGTCGGCCCCTGGCAGGTGCCCGTGGCCGACTGCGCCGTGACGCTGGCCGAGCACCGCGGCTTTTCCGGCGAGGCGATGAGCCTGGGCGAGCGCACGCCCCTGGCCGCGCTCGACGCGCCAGCGTCGGGGCGCATGGCGGTCGGCGAGGCCCTCACCAACCTGCTGGCCGCACCGATCGAACTCTCGCGCGTCAAGCTCTCGGCCAACTGGATGGCCGCCTGCGGCGAGCCGGGCGAGGACGCGGCGCTGTACGAGACGGTCAAGGCGGTCGGGCTGGAGCTGTGCCCGGCGCTCGGCATCTCGATTCCGGTGGGCAAGGATTCGCTGTCGATGCGCACGCAGTGGCAGGACGGGGCGGCGGGCACCGGCGGCGAGGGCGAGGCGAAGAAGGTCACGTCGCCGGTCAGCCTGATCGTGACCGCCTTCGCGACGCTCGCCGACGTGCGCGGCACGCTCACGCCTCAGCTCGACCGCGACGAGCCCGACACCACGCTGGTGCTGATCGACCTGGGCCGCGGCCAGCACCGCATGGCCGGCAGCGTCCTGGCGCAGACGCTGGGCCAGAGTGGCGACGCGGTGCCCGACCTGGACGACCCGCGGGACCTGGTCAACCTGGTGGCGGCGGTCAACGCGCTGCGCGCCGACGGCAAGATTCTCGCGATGCACGACCGCAGCGACGGCGGCCTGTTCGCCGCCGCCTGCGAGATGGCCTTCGCCGGCCAGGTTGGCGTGGCGCTCAACGTCGACCTGCTGGTGACCGAGGGCGACGGCATCGGCGACAGCCGCGCCGAATACGGCGACGCCAAGAACTGGGCCGGGCAGGTCGGCGCGCGCCGCCAGGAACTCACGCTCCGGGCGCTCTTCAGCGAGGAACTCGGCGTGCTGCTGCAGGTGCGCACCGCCGAGCGCAACGAAGTGATGCAACTCCTGCGCACGCACGGCCTGAGCCGCCACAGCCACTTCGTCGGCAAGACCCGTCCGGCCGACTCGGCCATCGGCGCGGGCAAGGGCAAGATCGAAGTCTGGCGCGACGCGAAAGCGGTGTTCAGCGCCGGCCTGCACGACCTGCAGCAGGTGTGGGACTCGGTGAGCTGGAAGATCGCCCGCGAGCGCGACAACCCCGAGTGCGCCGACACCGAGCACGCGGCGGCGGGTGATCCGCTCGATCCGGGGCTGCAGCTGCACCTGAGCTTCGATCCCGACGTCGCTCCTGCTCCCGCCTCCTCTTCCGCTCCCGCCCTGTTGCTGGCCCGTCCCAGGGTCGCGATCCTGCGCGAGCAGGGTGTCAACTCGCACGTCGAGATGGCCTATGCCTTCACCGAGGCCGGCTTCGAGGCCTTCGACGTCCACATGACCGATTTGCAGGCGGGCCGGGCCGACCTGGCGGACTTCCAGGGGGTCGTGGCCTGCGGTGGCTTCAGCTACGGCGACACGCTGGGCGCGGGCGTCGGCTGGGCGCGCAGCATCACCTTCAATCCGCGGCTGGCCGATCAGTTCAAGGGCTTCTTCGCCCGCCCCGACACCTTCGGCCTGGGCGTGTGCAACGGCTGCCAGATGTTCGCCGAGCTGGCCGACATCATTCCCGGCGCCGAGGCCTGGCCGCGCTTCACCACCAACCAGAGCGAGCGCTTCGAGGCGCGCCTGTCGCTGGTCGAGGTGCCCGAGTCGCCCAGCCTGTTCTTCGCGGGCATGGCCGGCAGCCGCCTGCCGATCGCGGTGGCGCACGGCGAGGGCTATGCCGACTTCAGGCACCGCGGCGAGGCCAGCCGCGCCATCGCGGCGCTGCGCTTTGTCGACCACCAGGGCCAGCCGACCGAGCGCTACCCGTTCAATCCGAACGGCAGCGCCGGTGGCCTGACGGGCGTGACCACGGCCAACGGCCGCTTCACCGCCGTGATGCCGCACCCCGAGCGCGTGTTCCGCAACATCCAGATGAGCTGGACGCCGGGCACGCAGGACGGATTCAGCCCGTGGATGCAACTCTGGCGCAACGCGCGCAGGTGGGTGGGATGAGTGGCCTGACTTGAAATCGTTGGATGTCGCATGCATCTCTTGGTTGCCGCACGTTTCTCCGAGCCGGCATCCTGATGGCGAGCACCATGATTTCCCTGTCACCCCTTACTGAAGCGGCCACGGCCGCGCCCCTCGCGTCGCTCAAGAAGTCGCCGCGCATGCCGCTGCTGTTCGTCGGCCACGGCAGTCCGATGAACGCGATCACCGACAACGCCTACCGGCGAAGCTGGCAGGCGCTGGGCGCGGAATTCGGCGAAAAATACCCGACGCCGCAGTTGATCCTGTGCATTTCGGCGCACTGGCTCACCCGTGGCGGCTGGTGGCTGACCGGCATGGACAAGCCCCGCACCATCCATGACTTCGGCGGTTTCCCGCAGGAACTGTTCGATCAGCGCTATCCGGCACCCGGCGCGCCGCAGGCCGCCGCCGACATTGCGCAGGCTCTGAAGCCGCCAGCGGCCGGCGCGGCCGTGGGTCTGGACCTCGAAGAGTGGGGACTGGACCATGGCGCCTGGTCGGTGCTCCAGCCGATGTTCCCCAAGGCCCAGATCCCGGTGGTGCAGCTCAGCATGGACTACAGCCGTCCACCCGCCGAGCACTACCAGCTGGGCCGGCAACTGAAGGCACTGCGCGAGCGCGGCGTGCTGATCGTGGGCAGCGGCAACGTGGTGCACAACCTGCGTGCCTTCCGGCAAGGCAGCGCGCCCGACCAGGCCTACGACTGGGCCATCGAGTTCGATCGGGTGGTGGGGGGCCAGATTGAAAGTGGCGAACTGGCCGCGCTGTCGGATTTCCAGCGCCTGGGCACCCTGGCCGTGCAGGCGCATCCCACGCACGAGCACTACCTGCCGCTGCTGTACGCGGCCGGCGCGGTGGAGGCCGGGGAGACGCCGCGCTTCTTCAACACCGATTTCCAGGCGGCCTCGATCTCGATGCGCTCGGTGGTCTGGACATGAAAAAAGCGGCTGAAAGCCGCTTTTTTCATGGAGTCAGGAAAGTCCCGGTTATTCGATCTTTGCCTTGGCGCGCAACTCTTCCTGGTACTTCTGCAGCTTCTGCTGCTGCAACTGCTGCGTGATCTGCGGCTTGACGTCCTCCAGCTTGGGCAGCTGGGCCTGGCGGATGTCGTCGAGACGGATGATGTGCCAGCCGAACTGCGACTTGACCGGCGCGGGCGTGGTTTCGCCCTTCTTGAGCTTGGTCATGGCCTCAGAGAACTCGGGCACGAAGCTCGACGGGTTGGCCCAGTCGAGGTCGCCGCCGTTGGCGCCGGAGCCCGGGTCCTTCGACTGCTTCTTGGCGATGTCCTCGAACTTGGCGCCCTTCTTCAGGTCGGCCATGATCTTTTTGGCTTGGTCCTCGGTTTCGACCAGGATGTGGCGCGCCTTGTACTCCTTGCCGCTGTTGGCCGCCGCGAACTTGTCGTACTCGGCCTTGACGTCGGCGTCGGTCACCGGGTGCTGCTTGCGGTAGTTCTCGAACAGCGCGCGGATCATGATCGCCTGGCGCGCGAGTTCGAGCTGGTTCTTGTAGTCGTCGCCGGCGTCCAGGCCCTGCTTTTGCGCCTCCTGCATGAAGACCTCGCGCGCAATGACCTCCTCGCGCAACTGCGGCTGCATCTCGGCTGTCACAGGGCGCCCGGCGCTGGCCAGCTGCTGGGCCAGCACGTCCATGCGTGCCTTGGGAACCGGCTTGCCATTGACGATGGCGGCGTTCTGGGCGAGGGCGCCCAGCGACGCCGTCGCCAGCACGGCGGCGGCCGCAACGGTTTTCAGGAGGTGTTTTTTCATGGTGACGTTTCCGGACTCGGAAAGGGAATGCGCATGGGAGCGCGGTGATGAAACGGCAGGAGGGACCCACGCCGCGCGGCGAACCGCGCGCGGGCTCATCAGAGCGTTTCGATGGCGAGGGCGTGGACGCCCCGTGCGATAAAAAAGTGCAGCGCATCATACACAAGGCGGTGCCGCGCGACGCGCGCCTTGCCCTCGAACAGCGGCGAGGCAACGCGCACGCGGAAGTGCGTGCCGTGGCCCTCGGCGTTGGCGCCGGCATGGCCGGCATGCGCGGCGCTTTCGTCGATCACCTCGACGAAGGTCGGGTGCAGCGCATCGCGCAAAGCGGCTTCCAGGGCCGCGGGGGTGGGAAGGCTCATCGGGATTCCAGGGGAACGACAGGCAAGTGCGGCACGCTCAGGCCGCGGGCGTGTCGTCGGATTTCAGGTGGGGCGAGATGTAGAGGCCCTGCGCCAGCAGGAAGACCACCGGGAAGGCATAGCCCCACAGCTTGAAGTTGACCCAGGCCTCGGTGCTGAAATAGAGCGCCACCCAGGCATTGACGGCAGCCATGAAGAGGCAATAGCCGATCCAGGCCACGTTCAGATGAGTCCAGATGCGCCCGGGCAGTTGCAGCTGCGCGCCGAGCATGGTCTGCAGGAAATTCTTGCGGAAGACCCACATCGCCACCGCCAGCGCGACAGCCATGGCGCCGTACAGCACGGTCGGCTTCCATTTGATGAAGCGGTCGTCGTGCAGCGTGAGCGTCAGCGTGCCGAACACCAGGATCAGCGCCAGCGTGGCCTTCTGCATGGTCTGCAGCCTGCGCTCCATGGCGTAGACCAGGGCCATCTGGAGCACCGTGGCCGCCATCAGCACAGCGGTCGCGACATAAATATCCGCGAACTTGTAGGCGCCGAAGAAAAGCAGGATCGGGAAGAAGTCGAGCAGTAGTTTCATGCGGTGGAGCGGGGCAAAAGCGGGGCAGGCGCTGCGGAAGGAACCGCTCAGGCCGGAGACTCGTCGCCCCGGGGCTGGAAGTCGAGCGACGCGGAATTCATGCAGTAGCGTAACCCGCTCGGCGCGGGACCGTCCGGGAACACGTGACCCAGGTGCGCGCCGCACTGGCTGCACACGTTCTCGGTGCGCGCCATGCCGTGCGAGCGGTCGACGACGTTGGTGATGGCGCCGGGCACGGCCTCCTGCGAGAAGCTCGGCCAGCCGCAGCCGGCGTCGAACTTGGTGCCCGATTCGAACAGCTTGGCGCCGCAGCACACGCAGTGGTAGCTGCCGTCGGCCCAGTGAGCCTCGTACTTGCCGGTGAACGGGCGCTCGGTGGCAGCATGGCGCGTCACCTCGAAGGCGCCGGGCTCGGCGCCCTTTTCGGCCAGCAGGGCTTTCCATTCGGCATCGGTTTTCCGGACTTTGGGAACGGTCGGGGAGTTCATGATGAGCAGCTGATCTCGATGGTGGAGGCCCAGTCGGGCGGAAAACCGGCGTAGGCGTCGAAGCCGGGGTGTTCGTCAAATGGGGTTTCGAGCAGGTTCAGCAAGGTCGCCACACCCGAGAAGTCCTTTTGCTGAGCCGCTTCGATGGCCTGCTGGCCCAGATGGTTCCGCAAGACGAATTTCGGGTTGGATCCGAGCATCGAATCGGCCGCCAGCTCGCGCGGGACATGGGCATGGCGCTCTGAAAACAAGCGCAGCCAGGCATCGGCGCCGGCAGGATCGATGAACAGGTCGCGCACCGGGGCCAGGTCGCCCGTCCTTATCGCTACGGACAGCCGGCGCCAGAAGATGGTGTAGTCGGTGCGCTCGGCCGCCAGCAGCTTGAGCACGCCGTCGATCAAGGCGTGATCGTCGTCGCGTACTTCGTCCAGGCCCAGCTTGGCGGCCATGCGCCGCGTGAATTCGCGCGGGAACACCGTCTTGTACGACTCCAGCGCGGCGACGGCCACCTCCTGCTCGCCGATCAGCGGCAGCAGCGCCTGCGCCAGGCAAAACAGGTTCCAGTAGGCGACGTTGGGCTGCTGGTTGAACGCGTAGCGCCCGGCGGTGTCGCTGTGGTTGCAGATGTGGCGTGGGTCGAAGCCGTCGAGGAACTGGAACGGCCCGTAGTCGATGGTGAGCCCCAGGATGCTCATGTTGTCGGTGTTCATGACGCCGTGGCAAAAGCCGATCGCCTGCCACTGCGCCAGCAGCGCGGCGGTGCGCTCGCTCACCGCCTCCAGCAGCGCGGCGTAGGCGTTGCCGCCGAAGCGCCCGGTGGCGCGGCAGGCCGGGTAGTGGCGGTCGATGACGTGATCGGCCAGCATGCGCAGTTCGGCGTCGCGCCCCTGGGCCGCGAAGTGCTCGAAATGCCCGAAGCGGATGAAGCTGGGCGCGGTGCGCGTGACGACCGCCGCGGTCTCGATCTGTTCGCGCCGCACCGGCGCACCCGAGCCGGTGACGCACAGCGCCCGGGTGGTCGGGATGCCCAGCGCATGCATCGCCTCGCTGCACAGGAACTCGCGGATGCTCGAGCGCAGCACCGCGCGCCCGTCGCCCATGCGCGAGTAGGGCGTGCGTCCCGCGCCCTTGAGCTGCACCTCCAGCCCCCTGTCTGTCTCGCCCAGCAGGATGGCCCGCCCGTCGCCCAGCTGGCCGGCCCACACGCCGAACTGGTGGCCGCTGTAGACGGTGGCGAGCGGATCGGTGCCGGGCCATGGGGCGTTGCCGGTGAGGATGTCCAGCGCCTCGGCGGTGTCGAGCCAGGCGGGATCGATCCCCAGCTCGCGTGCCGCCGGGACGCTGCGCGCCACCCAGCAGGGCTCGGGCAGGGGCGTTGGACGCAGCCGCGTCAAGAAGGCCGGGCCGAGGGAGGCGAAGCCGCTGCGCCAGCGCAGGCCACCCGTCGCCACGGCGCCTGCCGTGCGCGTCGTGGCTGCGGCGGCAGCGGCGGAAAGAGGGCCGGCGTTCATGTCCGGCGCGATCGGCTCGCAGCGGGACGCGATGGACAGGTCGCCCGGAGGCGAAGCGACAGGGGCTGAAGTCATGGGCCATTGTCCCGCAGGTGTCGCGGCACCTGCGCGCTTACGGGCATTCCCGCAGCGCGGTCTGGTGGCGCTGCGCAATACTCCACCGTCCGTATTTTCGCGCCGCGTGCGCCTCTGTTCGCCACCTCGAGGAGTTGACCGATGCTGGGTTTGATGCAAGACCAACCGCTGCTGATTTCGTCGTTGCTCGAGTTTGCCGAACGCCATCACGGCGATGCCGAAATCGTGTCGCGCCGCGTCGAGGGCGACATCCATCGCTACACCTGGGTCGATGTCGCCAGGCGCTCGCGCCGGGTGGCCAACGCCATCGACGCGGAAAACCTCGCCTTCAGCGACCGTGTCGCGACGCTGGCCTGGAACGGCTACCGCCACCTGGAGCTGTACTACGGCGTGAGCGGCTCCGGGCGCGTGCTGCACACCGTCAACCCGCGCCTGCATCCGGACCAGATCGCCTGGATCGTGAACCATGCCGAGGACCGGATCCTTGCCTTCGATCTGAGTTTCCTGCCGCTAGTGC
>JAQGLP010000013.1 GCA_028292835.1 Variovorax sp. | reverse complement strand
CTTTCCCGCGCACGACGCGGCGCACTGGCAGCTCCAGCCGGCCATGACGCTGGCGACCCGCCTGATCGGCATCCAGGCGCTGCCGGCGGGGGCTGCCGTCGGCTACGGCTCCAGCTTTACCGCCGAGGTGCCGCTGCGCATCGGCGTGGCGGCGGTCGGCTATGCCGACGGTTACCCGCGCCACGCGCCGAACGGCACGCCGGTGCTGGTGGACGGCGTCGCGACGCGCGTGGTGGGCCGCGTCAGCATGGACATGGTGACGGTCGACCTGACGCCGGTGCCCGCCGCCGGCTTCGGCAGCGAGGTCACGCTGTGGGGGCGGGCCTCGGGCGGCGCCGTGCTGCCGATCGACGACGTGGCGCACGCGGCCGGCACGGTCGGCTACGAACTGATGTGCGCGCTGGCGCCGCGCGTGCCGGTGGCCCTCGAGTAGGCGCAGGGCGCCGGGCAAAAAAATGTCGCGGAACGCATGCGTTCCGCGGCACCGTGTCCCCGCCGCAAGGCGGCGCGTGGTTTACTTGGCCAGCGTCAGCGTACCCTTCATGATCGCCGAGTGGCCGGGGAACGAGCAGAAGTACATGTAGCTGTCGCCTGCCTTCAACTTGGCCACGTCGAACGTCACCGAATCCGACTCGCCGCCGCCCACCACCTTGGTGTGCGCGATGACGCGCGCATCGCCCGTCTTGATGTAGTTGTTGGGCAGGCCGGCCGCGATACCGTCGGTGGCCACGGCCTGCATGTCGGCCGCCTTGGTCAGCACCCAGTTGTGGCCCATCGCCGTCTTGGGCAGCTTGCCGGTGTGCTTGAGCGTGACCGTGAACTGCTTGCAGCTGGTCGGCACCGCCAGGGTGGCCTTGCTGAACTGCATGGCATCGTTGCCTTCGATCTCGGCAGTGCAATCGGCGGCGAGCACCGGGGCTGCCGCAACCGCCATCAGCACCAGGGCTGCGGATTTCCACATCTTCATTGCCTTCTCCTTTAAAAAAAACCAAAAAGAAAACCCGGAACGGGCCAGCGCCACGCCCCGCGTCTCCATTGTCCTTCCATTGCCGGCGCGCCCGAAGAGACAGGTCGGCAGCGGAACAGGCCCGTGCCATTGCGGGTCTGTCGATTCTTGACGCTTTCCGAGGGGTCTTGGTTCCGGACGAGTACTGACAACGGCCCCACCGTGCGTCCGTGGGCGGCGCGGGCAGAATCCGCCCTCGATGACAAGCACCCTCGCCGCGCCAGCCGAAGCCCTTCCCACGGCCGCCGCCGCTTCGTTCGGCGCCGCCCTGCTGGTCGCCTGGCCCTTCGTCTGCCCGTGGGTCGGCGGGCCGTCGGCCAACGTCTGGCAGCTGCTGGCCGCCTGGAGCTGTGTCGCGCTGCTGCTCCTGGCGGGCCGCCCGGCACCGCCGGCCGGACGCCTGCTGGCCTGGCTGGCGGCGCTGGCGCTGGCGATCGCTCTTTCGCCCGCCACCGATGCCGCCCTGGTGCTTTCGGCCTGCGCGGCCGTCGCGGTCATGGGGCTGGCGGCGGCGGTCGGTGCGGGCATGGCACGCCCGGGCGCGGCGGGTCCACGCGCGCTGGCGCTCGGCCTGCTGGGCGCCGGCCTGGCGAGCGCCGTGCTGGGACTGCTGCAGTACGGCGGGCTGGGTGCCGCGCTCGCGCCCTGGAGCAGCGCGCCCGGGCTGGGCCAGGCCTGGGGCAACCTGCGCCAGCGCAACCTGTTCGCCACGCTGCTCAGCATGGCGCTGGTGGCCGGGCTGTGGCTGCACGCGACGGGCGGCGCGCGCGCGCGGCGTGCCTGGGCGCCGGCCGCGCTGTTGCTGGTGCTGGCGCTGGCCGCGTCGGCGTCGCGCACCGGGCTGCTGCAACTCGTGGCCCTCGTCGGCGCGGCCGCCTTCACGGCGTGGCGGGAGCGCCAGGCGGACCCGGCGCCGCGCCTGTCGCACCCGCTGGCGCTGCTGGGCCTGCTGCCGGTCTACTTCGCCGCGAGCTGGCTGCTGCCGCGCCTTGGCGGCCCTGGCGTGACGGGAATGCTGCAGCGGCTGCGCGCGGGCATCCCCGCCAACGAGAGCCGGCTGGTGCTGTGGCGCAACATGCTGGAGCTGATCGGCGAGCATCCCTGGCGCGGCTGGGGCTGGGGCGAGCTGGGCTTCGCGCACTACGGCCACGCCTACGCCGGGCCGCGCTTCAGCGTGCTGGCCGACAACGCGCACAACCTGCCGCTGCACCTGGCGGTCGAGCTCGGCGTGCCGGCGGCGCTGGCCCTCTGCGGCGGCTTCGCGGGCCTGGTGTGGGCAGCGCGGCCCTGGCGCGAGCGCGATCCGGCGCGGCTGATGGCCTGGGGCGTGCTGGGCGCCATCGCGCTGCACAGCCTGCTGGAGTACCCGCTGTGGTACGGCCCGTTCCAGCTCGCGGCGGGCCTGTGCCTGGGCATGCTGTGGCCGGCGCGCGCGGATCCGCAAACCAGGCCGGAAAAACCCCTGGCGTCCGGCCGATGGGTGCTGGCCGCTGCGATCCTGATGGCCGTCGTGGGCGGAGCCGCCGGGGACTACATGCGCGTCAGCCAGCTCTACCTGGCGCGCAGCGAGCGGCTCGCGGCCTACCGGGACGACACGCTCGCCCAGGTCCGGGACTCCTGGCTCTACGCGGGCGCGGTGCGCTTCGCCGAGCTCGCGCTCGCGCCGACGACGCCCGCCGGCGCGGCCCGTGTGCACGCGCTGGCGCGGCAGGCGCTGCATTTTTCGCCCGAGCCACGCGTCATCGTCCGGCTGATCGACAGCGCCCGGCTGCTCGGCCTCGACGACGAGGCGCAGGCCGAGGCCGGGCGTTTCAGGGCGGCCTACCCGGACGATTACGCGCGCTGGGCGGCGGGGCGGCCGGTGGATTGAAGGACGCGGCCTTCGCCCGTAGCAGTGGCAAGTTCCACGCCACGGGTGGCCATGGCTTGGGCGTCGATGGTGCGCCTTGCTTGATCGTTCGCAATGCATTGCGCATTTCAGTAAATCAACGCTTGGCCACGC
>JAQGLP010000516.1 GCA_028292835.1 Variovorax sp. | reverse complement strand
CTGGGCGTGTTCAACACGCTCGGCCAGCCCAACCTGAACATCAAGGTGGATCGCGACCGGGCCGCGCGCTACGGGCTCAACACCGGCGATGTCACGGCGGCCGTGCAGGCCGCGCTGGGCGGCACGCGCGCCACCACTGTGTTTGAGGGCGACCGCCAGGTGGGCCTCACGGTGCGCTACCCGAACGCCAACCGGCTTACGCTCGACGGCGTGAAGGCGCTGCGTGTCGGCTACACCACCACCGGCGGGGACACGTCGTTCATCCCGCTCACCGATGTCGCCAGCGTGTCGCTGGACACCGGCGCGACCTACATCTACCGGGAGAGCAACGAGCGTTTCGTGCCCATCAAGTTCAGTGCGCGCGGACGCGACCTGGGCAGCACGGTGGCCGAGGTGCAGCAAAAGGTCGCCGAGCAGGTCAAGCTGCCGCAGGGCTACCGGATCGTGTACGCGGGCGAGTTCGAGTCGCTGCAGATGGCCAAGGCGCGCATGGCGGTCGCGATCCCGATCGCGGTGGCGCTGATCCTGGGACTGCTGTATGCGCTCTTCAGCAACTTCGCCTACAGCCTGATGACGCTGGCGGCGGTGCCTTTCACCATGACCGGCGGCGTCATTGCGCTCTATGTGACGGGACAGGTCGTCAGCGTGTCGGCCATCATCGGTTTCATTTCGCTGCTGGGCGTCTCCGTCATGGACGGCATCCTGATCCTGACTTACTACAAGGAACTCAGGCTGGCCGGGCGCGACGACCTCCAGGCCATCACGCAGGCCTATGAGCACCGGATGCGGCCGTTGTTGATGACGGCGTTGTCGGCGTGCATCGGACTGTTTCCGGCGGCCCTGTCGCACAGCATCGGCAGTGAAGTGCAGCGCCCCCTGGCCACCGTGGTCGTGGGCGGCATGCTGATCGGTCCGCTGTTTTTGCTGCTGGTGGTGCCGGCGCTGCGGCTGGCAGTGCTGCGACGGCTCAAGTTCGCCAAGCGGCGCATCGGTCTGGGAGGAAAGCGTGCGCAAACCGCAACCAAGTAATTCGCAAAGACGGCTGTTCCTGAGCCTGATGGCGCTCGCGGCTTCGGGCTGCGCCGTCGGACCGGACTATGTTCGGCCGGAGACGCCGCAGTCTGCCGCCCTGACCCGCGAACCGCTCGCCACCGCCGGCCGTGCACCGGTGACGCACGAATGGTGGAAGGCCTTCGGCTCGCCCGAGCTGGACCGGCTGGTCGAGCAGGCCCTGGAGCGCAGCTTGACCCTGGCCGCGGCAGAGGCCAGCCTGCGCGCTGCGCGCGAGAACGTGGTCGCGCAGCGCGGCTTCTTCTTTCCGACGGTCCAGGCCGGCTACAACGCCAGTCGCCAGAACGTCGGGCAGAACCTGTCCTCGCCGCTGACTTCCGGCGACGCGCTCTACACGTACCACACTGCACAGTTGAGCGTGAACTTCGTGCCGGACGTGTTCGGCGGCAACCGGCGCGCCGTCGAGGCGCTGGAGGCCACGGCCGAGGGCCAGCTCGAACAGCTGCAGGCCGCCCGTGTCACCTTGACAAGCAACCTGGTCGCCGCCGCGCTGCAGGATGCTGTCCTGGGCGAACAGGTGGCGGTCACCCAGCAGGCGATCGAGGTGACGCAGCAACAGCTGAGCGCCATCCGCAAGCTGCGGGCCAATGGCTATTCGAGCGGCATCGACGTCGCGACGCAGGAAAACCTGCTGACCCAGCTGCAGCAGACATTGCCTCCGCTGCAGCGCCAGCGCGAGCAGACACGCGACCTGATCGCCGTGCTCTCGGGCCATGCACCCGACGCAGCGCTGCCGCGCGTGAGCCTGGCGGACATCCGGATGCCGACGCTGCCGGCCGCGGTGCCCTCCGACCTGGTGGCGCAGCGGCCCGACGTGCGCGCGGCCGAGACGCAGGTGCATGCCGCCAGCGCAGGCGTCGGCGTGGCAGTGGCGGCCCGCTTGCCGCAACTGTCCCTTACCGCGTCGCTCGGCAACGGCGCGATGCGCCTGGCCGACCTGTTTTCGGCGGGCAGCAGCGTGTGGGCCGTCGGCGCCGGCCTGCTGCAGCCCGTCTTTGCCGGGGGCACGCTGTCGGCCCGGCAGCGTGCCGCGCAGGCGCAACTCGAAGCGACCACCGCGCAATACCGCAATACGGTGCTGGCGGCATTCCAGAATGTGGCGGATGCGCTCTACGCCATTGAGATCGACAGCCGGGCTCTCGGCGTGGCCGAGGCCGGCGAGGCGGCGACGAACAAGACCTTCGAGCTCACCCGGTCGCAACTGCGCCAAGGCTATGCGACGCGGCCCGCGACGCTGGGGACCGAGCAAGCATGGCTCCAGAGCAAGGCCGCTCGCATCGCGGCGCACGGCACGCTCATCGGCGACACGGTGGGGCTTTTTCAGGCGCTCGGCGGCGGCGCTCTGGCGCGCGATCCCGGCTAGACAGCCGACCGCGCCTGACGCGCATGGATCATCGCGGCTTGCCGCCGCGGTTCGAGCGGCTGCCGGGCAGTCCGAGTTCGCCGCGCTGGCGATCGATGCGCGCCTGCTTGCGCGCATTCTCTTTCTCCATCACCTTGCGCCTGGTGTAGCCGGAGGCATCGGCATAGGCCCACCAGACCAGGGTCAGCGCGAACGGGGCCAGCACGGTCCACCAGCTCCACACCGCCACGGGAGCGATCTCGAAATACTTGAGAGCCACGCCGAGCACGCCCAGCACCAGAAACCACATTTGCGAACCTCCGCACTTTCCGTTGACACGCGCCGGGATGACCACTGCGCCGTGTTTCCTACAATCGTTCCGGATTCACTTTAGCGCACCGGCGGCGCACGCTTCCATGAAAAAAGCTTTGTTGTTGCTGACCTTGAGCCTCGGCAGCCTGGCCCCGGCGTGGGCCGATCTGGCCCTGGCGACCGCCAAGAACTGCATGAGCTGCCATGCGGTCGAACGCAAGGTGCTGGGGCCCTCGTTCAAGGACGTGGCGGCCAAGTACCGGGACAGCAAAGGCGCCGCCGATGCGCTGGCCCAGAAGATCATGAAAGGCGGCGCCGGTGTATGGGGCGCGGTCCCGATGCCGGCCAACACCCAGGTCAGCGAGGCGGAGGCCAGGAAGCTGGCGCTGTGGGTGCTGGCGACGCCGTGAGGATCGCAGCCGTCTTCAAGAGCGCGGCACCACGATAACGCTGTCGTCCGGCAACCCGGACGCCTGCGGGGTCGCCGCTGCCAGGGGCCCGCCGCGACGCTCCAGACGGTCCTCGATCTGGCCCAGGTGCGCGGCCATGGTGTTGTCGGATTGCTCGACGCGCGCGATCAGGGCCGCTTGCAGATCGCTCACCCGCGCGGTGCGTTTTTGCTCCTGCTGCTCCAGGAACAGCCGCAGTTCGGTAAAGCGCGAGGCTTCGGCCTTGTCGGCGAGTTCACGCTGGGCGGCTATTTCCCGCGCATGCCGGCGACCCTCGAGCAGCACCGAGCTTTGCAGGTACAGCACGTAGATCAGGAAGAACACGCCCAACGCGGTCGTCAGGCCCAGCATGACGAGGCCCAGCGGCGCCGTGACCTGCATGAAGCCCAGCGAGATCGCCGTCGGCGTGGCCAGCGTGGACCAGTTGAGGGCGGCCAGCGCTGCGATCAGCAGCACGATGATGAGTAGAAAAGCGGATCGCACGCCCATGGCGCCTCCTTGCGGAAAAAGGGAACAACAAACCCGCCCAAGCGCGGCTTGTGCGGGTGATAGGTTGTACCTCAGGCGCGACCGGGCTCTCAGTGCTTCTCGGTGAGCTGGTCGAGGATGGCCGGATTCTCCAGTGTCGAGATGTCCTGCGTGATCGCCTCGCCCTTGGCGACCGAGCGCAGCAGCCGGCGCATGATCTTGCCGCTGCGCGTCTTGGGGAGGTTTTCGCCGAAGCGGATGTCCTTGGGCTTGGCGA
>JAQGLP010000488.1 GCA_028292835.1 Variovorax sp. | reverse complement strand
AAGACCCAGGCTCAAGGCGATGAGGAACCCGATGCACAGCCCCAGCAACACGGCGATGTTTGCCATGAAGCCCTTGAGAAACGCCGTCATCAGGAGGATGGAAACCAGGACCGTGCCGGCGATCGCCAGGTTGACCGGCGCGCCATAGGCGGGGTTCGGAATCGGACCCGCCGGGCCCGCAAGGGTGGGCTGGCCGCCCGCGGCCCAGTTGATCCCCACCTTCATCAGCGAGACGCCGACCAGCAGCACGACGGTGCCGGTCACGACCGGCGGGAACCAGCGGATCAGGCGGCTGATGTAGGGCGCCGCGAAGAGCGTGAAGATGCCCGAAGCGATCACGGCCCCGAAGACGGCCGGCATGCCCAGGCCGGGGGTCGAGCCGGTGGCAATGATCGGCGGAATCGCCGTGAAGGTCACGCCCATCATCACCGGCAGGCGGATCCCGATGTTCCACATCCCCACGCACTGGATCAGGGTGACGATCCCGCAGCAAAAGAGATCGGCACTGATCAGCCAGGCGATCTGATCCTTCGGGAGCTTGAGCGCGCCGCCCACGATCAACGGCACGGCGATGGCGCCGGCGTACATCACGAGAACGTGCTGCAGACCGAGCGCGGCGAGTTTCGGGGCCGGAAGGACTTCGTTGACGGCAAGGTCGGCAGAGGGGGTCATGCGGTCTCCAGCAGGTTGAATGGACAGCGCTCGCCACCGACTACGGAGTTTCGCTACCTGGGCTCTGCGGCCTCTTTGTCGAACGCTGTCATGGGAATGTCGCACTGCGTTTCGAATCGATAAACCGCGTATGCCCTATAAATTCATCGCATTGTCAGATGACGCCGCAAGCCGGTGTGGGTCGAAGCCGCTTCAGGTGGGTGCGCCGCGAGTTCTGGTCAGGCGGCGCCTCGTCGTCTCAGGGCAATTCAGGATTCATGCGCCATCGCGCCACCCCTAAGATTGCGTTTTGTTACGCCCTCTTTGGAGAAAAAAATGAAGAAACCGATTGCCTTGATCACGCTCGCCATGGCTGCCATGGGTGCGCACGCCCAGGATTTCCCGGCCGGCAAGCCCATCACCATCGTCGTGCCCTTCACGGCCGGTGGTCCGACCGACCGCGTGGCACGCGACTTGGCCGAGGCCCTGCGCAAGCCGCTCGGCGGGATCAGCATCGTGATCGACAACACGGTCGGCGCCGGCAGCTCGATAGGCACCGCCAAGGTGGCGCGCGCCACGCCCGACGGCTATACGCTGCTGCTCAACCATATCGGCATGTCGACGATGCCCGCGCTCTACCGCAAGCTTCCGTTCAACGTCGAGAACGATTTCGAGTACCTCGGCGTCATCAACGACGTGCCGATGACGCTGGTCGGCAAGCCCGCCCTGCCGGCCGAGAACTTCAAGGAGCTCACCGGCTGGATCGCCCAGAACAAGGGCAAGATCAACCTGGGCAACGCTGGCGTCGGCTCGGCCTCGCACCTGTGCGGCCTGCTGTTGCAGAGCGCGCTCAAGACCGAGATGACGCCGGTGCCTTACAAGGGCGCCGCGCCGGCCATCGCCGACTTGATGGGCAACCAGATCGACCTGCTGTGCGACCAGACCACCAACACCACGCAGCAGATCGAGGCGAAGAAGGTCAAGGCGTATGCGGTCACCACGCCCAAGCGCCTCACGACGCCTGGACTCGCGGGCCTGCCGACCCTGGACGAGTCGGGCATGAAGAACTTCCAGGTCACGATCTGGCACGGCTTGTACGCACCCAAGGGCACCCCGGCGGCCGTGCTGCAAAAGATCAATGCCGCGCTCAAGATCGCCCTGAAAGACCCGGAATTCATCAAGCGCGAGGAAGCGCTCGGCGCCGTGGTGGCCGGCGATGCACGCACCGACGCCACCGGCCACAAGAAGTTCGTGGTCGCGGAAATCGCCAAGTGGAGCCCCATCATCAAGGAGGCGGGCGTCTATGCCGACTGAGCCCGGCGAGGCGCTTGGGACGGGCCGCGACCCGGTGCGCCGCCGGCACACTCTCGACACGCTGATCGCAGCGGCAACCCCTTCATCCTGACCCAGGAGCACGACATGACCCCGGCTTTCAAGTCAAAAAGGCGCCTGACGCTTGCCGCGTGTGCGGCGGCTGTCATGTTTTCGATGGCAAATCCGGCCGTGGCGCAAGGCACCTGGCCGACCAAGCCGGTGCGCATCGTGGTGCCCTTCGCGGCCGGCGGGACCACCGACATCCTGGCGCGTGCCGTGGCGCCCGAACTCGGCAAGGCCTTCGGCCAGCCCTTCATCGTCGACAACCGCGCGGGAGCGGGCGGCAACGTCGGCGCCGATATCGTCGCCAAGTCGCCGCCCGACGGCTACACGCTGCTGATGGGCACCGTCGGCACGCACGGCATCAACCGCGCGCTCTACAGCAAGTTGCCCTACGACCCGATCAAGGATTTCGCACCCATCACGATGGTGGCGGCCGTGCCCAACGTGATGGAGATGAATGCCGACAAGGCGCGCGCGCTCGGTATCCACAACGTGGTCGACTTCATCAAGTACGCCAAGGCCAACCCCGGCAAGCTCAACATGGCGTCGAGCGGCAACGGCACCTCGATCCATCTGGCGGGCGAGCTCTTCAAGAGCATGACCGGCACTTTCATGGCGCACATCCCGTACCGCGGCTCCGGCCCGGCGTTGCTCGACATGGTGGGCGGCAATGCCGACGTGATGTTCGACAACCTGCCCGCGTCGATGCAGCAGATCAAGGCCGGCAAGCTGGTGCCGCTGGCGGTCACGAGTTCCAGGCGCTCGGCGGCATTGCCCGATGTGCCGACGGTGGAAGAAGCCGGCGGTCCGACGCTCAAGGGCTACGAGGCGAGTTCGTGGTTCGGCCTGCTGGCGCCCGCCGGCACGCCGCCCGATATCGTCAACCGCCTCCAGCAGGAGGTGGCGAAGTCGCTCGGCACGCCCGCCATCAAGGAAAAGATGCTGGCCCAGGGCGCCATCCCGAGCGGCAACACGCCCGCCGAGTTCGCCCGGCTGATCGACCATGAACACATCAAGTGGGCCAAGGTGGTCAAGGAGTCCGGGGCCAAGGTGGATTGACCCGGCCGCCGGGCCGCTCCAAGGCGGCTGCGGCCCCCTGGAGGGGAGCGGCGACAGGAACTGCGGGGGTGAAAGCGGGCTGGGGCTAGGTGCCCCAGACCACGTCCTTGCCCTCGGCGTGCGAGCGCTTGAGCATGTCGATCAGCGGCGTGGCACGCTGGTGCAGTGCGACGTGCTGCACCGCGGCGTTGGACTCGTGCTCCTCGACCGCCAGCGCGTCGTGGTTGTGCGGGCCCTGCTGCGCTTCCCGGCGGATCGCCGCTTCCAGCGCCGCGATGGCGCCGGGCATCTGCTCGACTGTGAAGATGCCGCTGCGCGTGGGTGCCTTGCCCACGATGTCGAACAGCTGGCGCGCGTTGACTTCGAGCATCACGACGTCGGCGGTGGCTTGCGATTTGAATCGGTAGAGCATGTTTTCGGTGAACGGTAGAGGTGGTCGCGGACAAAAGGATAGACCGATTGTGCCCCGCGCATCGCGCCGCTTGTGAGCTTGCCGTCGGGCCGCGTGGCCAGCACCTGGTGCAGCGAGATCCAGCCCTGCTCGAAGCTCATGGCCGAGCCCGCCAGGTAGAGCCGGTAAGCCCGCAAGGTGCGCTCGGCGGGGTCGGTCCGGGAGCCGGGCGCCAAGCTGGCGTGACTGCGCCGCAGCACATCGCGCGCCTCGGGCAGCTGCGCCTCCAGCGCATCGGACCAGGCCCACAGCGTGCGTGCGTAGTGGGGGCGCAGGTTCTCGGTGTCGACCATCTCAAGCCCGGCGCCGCCCAGCTCGCGCAGCACCTGGGCGATGTGCAGCAGCTCCCCACCCGGAAAGATGTACTTCTCGATGAAATCGCCCATGCCCGCGCCGAGCTGGCGGTAGTCGACCTGCGCCGAGGTGATGCCGTGGTTGAGCACCAGGCCGCCGGGTGCCAGCAAGTCGTGCACGGTGCGGAAGTAGCCCGCCATGTTGGCGCTGCCCACGTGCTCGAACATGCCGACCGAGGCCAGCTTGTCGAAGACCCGCTCCGGCCGGAACTCGCGGTAGTCGCACAGTTCGACGCGCACGCGGCCTTCGAGGCCATGCGCGGCGATCAGGCGCTGGACGTGGGCGTGCTGGTTCTTCGACAGCGTGATGCCGGTCGCATCGACCCCGTAGTGCTCGGCCGCCCACAGCAGCAGGGCACCCCAGCCGCAGCCGATGTCGAGGAAGCGCTCGCCCGGCTGCAGCATCAGCTTGCGGCAGATGTGGTCGAGCTTGGCCTCCTGCGCCTGGGCCAGTGTCAGCTCGGGCGTGCGGAAGTAGGCGCACGAGTACACGCGGCGCGGATCGAGCCACAGCGCGTAGAAGTCGTCCGAGACGTCGTAGTGGAACTCGATCTGCCGCGCGTCGCGCCCGACGGTATGAAAACTGCGCGAGGCGGCGCGGTGCAGCATGCGGCTCCACCAGCCGGTGTCGGTCTCGGCCGGGTTGCCGGGCAGCAGGCGCGCCGCCGCGTCGATCACGTCGCGCATGGCGCCCTGGATCTGCATGCGGCCCTCCACGTACTCCTCGCCGACCGCGCCGATCTGGCTGGCGGCCAGCTTGGCCAGTCCCGCCCAGTGGGCGAACGACAGGGTGACGCGCGAATCCGGCGCCGTCAGGCGCCGCCCGTCGGGCAGCTCCAGTGCCACCGGCAGCGCGAGCGCGGCCAGTTGCGATTCGATCTTGGGTATCAGGCTTTGCATGGCGTGACTCCTCCAGCTGTTACAACGCGTCGACTATGGCAAAAGACATACCCTTCAGCCACGGACCTTGTCGTGGCGCGTCCGTCCGTTTCGCCTGGGTCGGCCTCAGGCGATGGCCTGGGCAGAGCCGGCGGGCGGCGCGTCGGGCACGCGGACTCCCGGGCACAGGGCATGGTCGAGCACGCGGCGCGCGGCCTGCGGCTGGCCCAGGGCGAAGCTGGCGACCGCCATGGCGCGCAGCTTGTCCGGCGCGGCCAGCAGGCGCGCGAGCTTGTAGCGCAGGCCGATCGCGTCATGCGCCAGCCAGGCGGCGCCTTCCTCCATCAGAAAGTTGGCGTTGTGCTCCTCGTGCCTGGCGATGGGCGACATCAGCAGCAGTGGCTTGCCCAGCGCCAGGCACTCCGCCAGCGTCAGGCCGCCGGGCTTGGTCACCACCAGGTCGGCCGCCGCCATCAGCTCGTGCATCCGGTCGGTGAAGCCCAGCGCCGCCAGCCGGCCGGGGTGGCGCGCGGCCAGCGATCGCAGGGCCGCCAGCGTGCCCGCGTTGTGGCCGGCCACGGCGACGATCTGGACCTGATCGGACTGTTCCAGCGCGCAAGCGACACTGCCCGGCAGGTCGCCCACGCCGACGCCGCCCGACATCATCAGCAGCACCGGTCGCGCTGCGTCGAGCCCGAGCTCGGCGATGCAGCGCGCGCGCGCCAGCCCGGGCTGGCCGGGCTGCGCGAAGGCCGGCATCACGGGAATGCCCGTCACATGGATGCGCTCGGCCGGGATGCCGCGCGCGCGCAGCCGGAACGCCACCTCCCGCGTTGCGACGAAATAGCCGGCCAGGCCGGGCACCAGCCACATGTTGTGGACGTCGAAGTCGGTCACCTGCAGCCATACCGGGCAGTCCAGGCGGCCGCGCTTGCACTCGCGCATCAACAGCTCGGCCGGCAGGAAGTGGGTGCACACGACGGCCCGGGGCGCGACGCGGCGCACCTCGCGCAGCAGCGCACCGGCGCTCAAGCCCTGGATGGCGCGCCGTAGGCGCTGCGAGGTCGCGTCGTAGGGCGTGCTGTCGGCCTTCTGGCGCAGGTACGACCACACATCCGGCGCGCGCTGGACGAGCTGCAGGTACCAGTCGGTGTAGACCTTGCGAAAGCCTGCGGCGACGTGCGCCATGGCGTCGATGTGCACGGCGCTGCGCGGCGGCTCGAGCGCCAGCGCACCGGCCACCAGGGCCTCGGCGGCGCGCACGTGGCCGCTGCCGACGCTCACGCTGAGGATCAGCAGGTCGGTCATGCCCGGCCGCTCCGGTCCGCCGGACGGGTCGAAGCGGACATCCCAGGCGATGCAGCGAGCGGATTCATCAGCGAAAATGCCCTTTCGCACCCGTCCCGTGGGCGCAGTAAGCTATGAAATCAATAGCACCATCGTCATGACCGACCACGCATCCCTCCTTCCCACCCGCCTGAACAAGCGCATGGCCGAACTCGGCCTGTGCTCGCGCCGCGAGGCCGACGACTGGATCGAGCGCGGCTGGGTCAAGGTCAACGGCCAGATCGCGCCGATGGGCGTGAAGGTGGTGGCCTCCGACCGCATCGAAGTCGACCGGCTGGCGCAGGGTCAGCAATCCCGGCAAGTCACGATCCTGCTACACAAGCCGATGGGCTATGTCAGCGGACAGGCCGAAGATGGGCACGAACCGGCCGTGGTCTTGATCAATCCGCGCACGCATTGGCGCGAGGACACCAGCCGGCACCGCTTTTCTCCGCCGCAGCTGCGCGGCTTGGCGCCGGCCGGGCGGCTCGACATCGACTCGGTGGGCCTCCTGGTGCTGACGCAGGACGGCCGCGTCGCGCGCCAGCTGATCGGCGAGAACTCGGGCATGGAGAAGGAGTACCTGGTGCGCGTGACCTGGTCGCCGCCCGGCAGCGGCCCCGGCGACCAGGGTGACATCGCGACCGACGTGCAGCGCGTGTTCCCGCCCGCCCAGCTCGCGCGGCTGCGCCATGGCCTCGCCCTGGACGGCCAGCCGCTCAAGCCGGCGCGCGTGGAGTGGCAGAACCCCGAGCAGCTGCGCTTCGTGCTGCGCGAGGGCAAGAAGCGCCAGATCCGCCGCATGTGCGAGCAGGTCGGCCTCAAGGTGGTGGGCTTGAAGCGCATCCGCATCGGCAACGTGGTGCTCGGCAACCTGCCTGCGGGGCAGTGGCGCTACCTCGGCGAAAACGAAAGGTTTTGAGCGCCTGCGGCCGCCCGCGTCAGCATGCTGACGTCGCGGCGGCACCAGCGCTGCCCACCTTTTTCTTTAGGCGGCGCAGGGCTTGTTGCGCGCGGCGTGCATGCCCTTGGCCTTGGCGTCGGCCTCGCTCAGGTACTCGCCCTTCTTGGTCTTGCCGTAGTAGCGGTCACCCATGCAGTGGTAGACCTTGGTCTCGTCGTTAGCCCACACCTTGCCTGCGCCACCGCCCGCCGCAGCCGCCATCGTGGCGGGATCCGTCCTGCCGGGCGTGCGGGTTGCCTCCCCGGTGGGCGGAGCGACGTTGGTCTTGCTGACCGCGGACGATTGCGTCTGCACGGCCGGCACCGCCGCCGGGGCCGGGCTTGCGGTCACAGCGGCGGCGGCCGGCTTGACGTCGCCAAACCAAGTCTTGATGCCCTTGTGCCCGCGGCAGGCGCCCGCCTTGGTGTCGGGTGCGGCGTAGCTGCCGTCCTTGCACTGGACCGTGCTGCCGGCCGGGGCATCGGACGGCAACGTTTGCGCTTGCGCCGCCAACGCGCCGAGCAGGCCGGCGGCGGCCAGCAATGCCTTGAATGAAATGTTCATCTCGAATGCTCCTTGAAGTGGTATCAACGAAGTTTGCACGGTGCAGCCGCTATCCCAGCACAAGCCGGCCCTGGGCGCAAGGCCGATTCTCCGGCAGGCGTCGCCCGGCGCGCCGCGGCGACAGCAGGCGAGTCCTTGTTTTTCCGCGTTCCGGCGTCAGCTAACGGCGCGGTACCGGAGCGCTCATCGCCCCTGGGGTGAGTTCTGGCGCCTTCGTAAAATTCGTTCCATCGTCTTTCCTTTTCCGCACAAAACCATGGCCAGCACCACTTCCACCAAACTCCCGTTCCAGGCCGAAGTCGCACAACTGCTGCACCTCGTCACGCACTCGCTCTACTCAAACAAGGAAATCTTCCTGCGCGAGCTGATCTCGAACGCGTCGGACGCGTGCGACAAGCTGCGCTTCGAGGCGATCCATCACGGCGAGCTGTACGAGGACCAGCCCAACCTCGAGGTGCGCGTGTCGTTCGACAAGGCTGCCAAGACGCTGACGATCGCCGACAACGGCATTGGCATGTCCAAGCAGGAGGCCATCGACCACCTGGGCACCATCGCCAAGAGCGGCACCAAGGACTTCGTCAGCAAGCTCACCGGCGACCAGAAGGCCGACGCGCAGCTGATCGGCCAGTTCGGCGTGGGCTTCTACTCGGGCTTCATCGTCGCGGACAGGATCACGGTCGAGTCGCGTCGCGCCGGGCTGGCCGCGGACCAGGGCGTGCGCTGGGTGAGCGGGGGCGCCGGCGACTTCGAGGTGGAAGACATCGTCCGCCCGGCGCGCGGCACCAGCGTCACGCTGCACCTGCGCGACGACGCCGACGAGTACCTGAACGCCTGGAAGCTCAAGTCGGTCATCGGCAAGTACTCCGACCACATCTCGCTGCCCATCCTGATGGAGAAGGAGGAGTGGAAGGAAGGCGCCGACGACAAGGGCGGCGAGATGGCCAGGACCGGCGAATGGGAGCCGGTCAACAAGGCCAGCGCCCTGTGGACGCGGCCCAAGCGCGACATCGCCGACGAGCAGTACGTCGAGTTCTACAAGAACGTCACCCACGACTTCGAGCCGCCGCTGGCCTGGAGCCACAACCGCGTCGAAGGCGCGACCGAGTACACGCAGCTGCTCTACATCCCGTCGAAGGCGCCGATGGACCTGTGGAACCGCGACCACAAGGCGGGCGTCAAGCTCTACGTCAAGCGGGTCTTCATCATGGACGACGCCGAGGCGCTGATGCCCAGCTACCTGCGCTTCGTCAAGGGCGTGATCGACTCGGCCGACCTGCCGCTCAACGTCAGCCGCGAGCTGCTGCAGGAAAGCCGCGACGTGAAGGCGATCCGCGAGGGCTCGACCAAGCGCGTGCTGTCGATGCTGGAAGACCTCGCCAGGAAGCAGAACGCCGTGCCCGAGAGCGTGGCCAGCACGGCCGAGACCGAGGGCAAGATCGACATCGGCTCGGGCGAATCGGTGCCGGCGCCGGAGCCGACCGTGGTCGCGGGCGATGTCGGCGACGCGCTCGACAAGAACGCGGCCGACGGGGTCAAGCCGGCCGCCGAGGCGGCGGTCGAGCACGCCGACCAGGCGGCCCGGGACGCGGGCAAGTACGCCGCCTTCTACGCCGAGTTCGGCGCCGTGCTGAAGGAAGGCCTGGGCGAGGATCACGCCAACCGCGAGCGCATCGCCAAGCTGCTGCGCTTCGCCTCGACCACGACCGATTCGGTCAGCGTCGGCTTTGCCGACTACAAGGCGCGCATGAAGGAGGGCCAGGACGCCATCTACTACATCACCGCCGACACGCTGGCCGCCGCCAGGAACAGCCCGCAGCTCGAAGTCTTCAAGAAGAAAGGCATCGAGGTGCTGCTGATGACCGACCGCGTCGACGAGTGGGCGCTCAACTACCTGCACGAGTTCGAGGGCACGCCGCTGCAAAGCGTCGCCAAGGGCGCGGTCGACCTGGGCAAGCTGCAGGACGAGTCGGAGAAGAAGGCCGCCGAAGAGGCCGCCGAGTCGTTCAAGCCGGTGCTGGAGCGGCTCAAGGCCGCGCTGAAGGACAAAGCCGAGGATGTTCGCATCACCACGCGCCTGGTCGATTCGCCCGCCTGCCTTGTGGTGCAGGAGCACGGCATGAGCACGCAGCTCGCGCGCATGCTCAAGCAGGCCGGCCAGCAGGCGCCCGAGGTCAAGCCGGTGCTGGAAGTCAATGCCGAGCACCCGCTGGTCAAAAAGCTCGAAGGCGCGACCGACCATTTCGACGCCCTGGCCCACATCCTGTTCGACCAGGCGCTGCTGGCCGAGGGCGGCCTGCCGGACGACCCGGCGGCCTACGTGCGGCGCGTCAACGCACTGCTGGCATGAAACAGCGCCCGACCCGCAGCGCAGCAAGGTCGTTGCGCCGTGCCAGCGCGGTGCGGCCCGCGGCGCTAGCATGGCGCGCATGACGATGCTGCAACACCTTCGCTCCCTGGCGCGCCGCGGTGGCCTTGTGCTCATGGCTCCGCTGGCGCTGACGGCCTGTTCCTCGATCGGCATCGGCATCCCGTTGCTGCCGGGCGTGTCGCTGGGCGTCGGCGTGGGCTCGGGCGGCGGCTACTCGGTCGGGCTGGGCACGGGCTTCGGCCCGGTTGGCGTCGGGGTTGGCGTCAACCAGAGCGGCCAGGTGCTCGGCAGCGCCGGCGTCGGGGTCGCGGCGCCGCTGGGCGGTGGCGGCGCGCTCGGCGCGGGACTCGGCCAGAGCGCCGTGCTGTACGACCCGGCCACCGGTGCGCCCGTCGCGCCGACGGCATC
>JAQGLP010000458.1 GCA_028292835.1 Variovorax sp. | reverse complement strand
CGCGCAAACCGAGGCGCCGCCGGGCCTGTGCTACGGCGCGACCGACGTGGGCGTGCCCGCTGGCGCCTCGTGGGCGGTGGCGCGGCGCGTAGCGCCCGCGCTTGGTGCCGATGTCGCGATCCGCCATTCGCCGCTGCGCCGCTGCGCCGAGCTGGCGCGCGCCATCGGGGTGCTGCGTCCTGGGTTGGAGGTCCATGCCGATGGGCGCCTCGCCGAGATGGATTTCGGCGCCTGGGAGGGCCGCGCGTGGTCGTCGATCGACCGGGTCGAGTTCGATGCGTGGACCGGCGACTTCGCCAACGCGCGCGCCGGCCTCCACGGCGAGAGCACGCGTGCTTTTATGCAGCGCGTGGGCGAGGCCTTCGACGAGGCGCGGCGCTCGGGACGCGAAGCGCTGTGGGTCACGCACGCGGGCGTCATCCGCGCCGCGCAGCTGCTGGAGCGCGGCGTGCGCTGCGTCGAGCGCGCCGACCAGTGGTCGGCGACCGCAGTGGGCTTTGGCGAGTGCGTCACGCTCGAGCTGTAGCCCCGTTCCAGGAAGACCAAAGACTGCGGCGCCGGCCCCTCTGCTCAGCCAGCGGCCCGGCCGCCCTTGGGCGCGGGCGTCTTGGGCTGGTAGTCGCAGTACGGCGCCACCGCGCACTGCCAGCACCGGGGCGTGCGCGCCACGCACATGTAGCGCCCGTGCAGGATCAGCCAGTGGTGCGCGTACAGCCGGTATTCGGGCGGCACGCGCTTCTCCAGTTTCAGTTCGACGTCGAGCGGGGTCTTGCCCGGCGCGAGTCCCGTGCGGTTGCACACGCGGAAGATGTGCGTGTCCACCGCCATCGTCGGCTCGCCGAAGACCACGTTGAGCACCACGTTGGCGGTCTTGCGGCCCACGCCCGGCAGCGTCTCCAGCTCGGCGCGCGTGCGCGGCACCTCGCCGCCGAAGCGATCGACCAGCAGACGGCACGCCGCGTACAGGTACTTCGCCTTGTTGCGGTAGAGATTGATGGTGTTGAGGTAGCCCTCCAGCCTGTCGAGCCCCAGGTCGAGCACCGCCTGCGGCGTGTTGGCCACCGGGAAGAGCTTGCGCGTGGCCTTGTTGACGCCCACGTCGGTGGCCTGCGCAGACAGCAGCACGGCGGCCAGCAACTCGAAGGGCGTCGTGTACTTCAGTTCGGTTTCCGGCGTCGGGTTGGCGGCCTGAAGGGTGACGAAGAAGGAAGCGATGGCGTCTTTTTTCATGGAACTGGGAAGGCCGCCAGGTGTTTCGCACCGGTTTTCATGCCTTCGAAGATGTTACGGGCAACGCGCTTCGAAAAGGCCGGCGATAGAGATGCGAAAGTCGTCCCCCCGCGAGCGAGGCGATCTACTCGCTGTCGTACTGAAAGCGGTACTGGCCGTCGCGCAGTTCCGATTCGCCGACTGGCTGACCGTTCATCCAGACGGCCCGCAAGGAAGGCGCCCTGGCGTGGCGCGCCCTGCGGAATCGTCGTCACCATGCGGCGCTGCCCGGCGGTGGTTCGGCACCGGAAAATTCCGGCTCCGGGATGCCCTGCGGCGCAGGCAATTCCTCGATCACCAGCCGGCAACCCATCGCCGCCGCCAGCCGCGCGATCTGGTCGAAGCTGGTCACGCCGGGGACTGCCTCGATGCGCGCGATGCGTTTCTGGTTGACGCCCAGGCGCCGGCCCAATTCGGCCTGGGTCAGGCGCTGCGACTGACGCAGCGCGCGTAGCACGGTGCGCAGTTGCTGGGGTGTCTCGATGGGGTACTGCGGCAAGCTGTACTACCTTTCAATGGTAATTTGAGAATACTACCTGGGGGTGTAATCCGGGCCAACCAGTTCCGGATGGTAGTGTTGTGTCGCAGCGCTTCACCCGACAATGCAGCCTCAGAAAGCGAGACCTTCCATGCAATTCGCCACCCGCCTCGACAACGTCGAAACCTCCGCCATCCGCGAACTCTTCAAGCTGCTGGGCACGCCCGGCATCATCAGCTTTGCCGGGGGGTTCCCGGACGGCGCGCTGTTCGACGTCGAGGGCCTGAAAGAGGCCAGCGCCCGGGCGCTGGACGAGGAGCCGGGCGGCGCGCTGCAGTACGGTGCGACCGAAGGCTACGAGCCGCTGCGCGCCCAGTTGAGCGCCTTTATGAAAACCAAGGGCGCCGAGGTCGATCCCGCGGGCTTGATCGTCACCACTGGCAGCCAGCAGGCGCTCGACCTGCTGGGCAAGACGCTGATCTCGCCCGGCGACAAGGTCATCGTCGAGGGGCCGACCTTTCTGGCGACCATCCAGTGCTTTCGCCTCTATGGCGCGCAGCTCATCAGCGCGCCGATCGATGCCGACGGCGTCAGAACCGACGAGCTTGAAAAGCTCATCGCCGAGCACCGGCCCAAGTTCGTCTACCTGATCCCGACCTTCGGCAACCCGAGCGGCGCCATGCTGAGCCTGGAGCGGCGCCGCAAGGTGCTGGAACTCGCCGTGAAATACGACACCGTCGTGGTCGAGGACGATCCCTACGGCGAGCTGTACTTCGGCGCGCCGCCGCCGCCCTCGATCCTGGCGCTGACCCAGGAGGTGCCCGGCAGCCGCGAGCGGGTGGTGCACTGCGGCAGCCTGAGCAAGGTGCTCAGCCCCGGTCTGCGCATCGGCTGGATGATCGGGCCGCCCGAGCTGCTGGCCAAGGCCACCATGTGCAAGCAGTTCAGCGACGCCCACACCAGCACTTTCGCCCACGCCACTGCCGCCCAGTACCTCTGGAGCGGACGCATGCCGGCTACGCTGGCCCACGTGCGCGAGGTCTACGCCGGGCGGGCGCAGGCGATGGGCGCGGCCCTGCGGCGCGAGCTCGGCGATGCGATCAGCTTCGAGCAGCCCGGCGGCGGCCTGTTCTTCTGGGCGCGGCTGACCGGCGCCCACGGCAAGCTGCAGGACGCCAACGTGCTGGCCCGGCGCGCCATCGAAAAGCTCGTGGCCTTCGTGCCCGGCGCGCCGTTCTTCGCCGAGAAGCCGGACGTGGCGACGCTGCGGCTGAGCTTCGCGACGGCCAATGTCGAGAAGATCGAGGAAGGCATCGCCCGGCTGGGCCAGGCGCTGGACGCCTGAAAACAGGCGCGCGCTTCTTGCATTCGCTCCGCCAGGCCCCAGTTCCTGGATATGAAAACCACCCACCCCCTTACCACCGACGCCGCCATCCTGGCCCAGTTGCTGGAGCGGCTGGAGCACGGCCGCCAGCCCGACGCGGAGCAATACCGCATGGTTTCGCAACGGCTGGCCCAGGCGCTGGACCGCATCGCCGACAACAACACGCTCGATGCCGTGCTGCAGGCCTCGCCAGCGGCCGCCGAGCTGTATGAAAACATGCACTACCAGCACGCCGGACTGTGCCGCGCGCTGCTGGATGTCTCGCTCACGACCGAGCGAAGCGCGCGCGAGGCGATCGCCCGTGCGATGCGCCCGGCCACCGAAGGTTCGGACCATCCCCGGCCCTGAAGCCGGCGGCAGGGCGCGCACCCTCCCGGACCGCGCAAGAAGAAAGCTGCCATGACCTGATCCGAAGCGCTGCACATCGTCTGCCCGCTCTGCCATACCACCACCCGCGTGCGCAGCGACCAGCTGGCCAGTGCGCCCGATTGCGGCGGCTGCCACCGGCCGCTGTTCACGGGCCGACCGGTCGCGCTCGACGAGGCCGCGTTCGACCGCCACGTGGCGCGCAGCCAGATTCCGCTGCTGGTCGATTTCTGGGCGCCCTGGTGCGGGCCGTGCCGCCAGATGGCGCCCGCGTTCGAGCAGGCCGCCGTGCAGCTCGAGCCGCACATGCGCCTGGCCAAGATCGACACCGAGGCCGTGCCCGCGCTGGGCGCGCGCTTCAAAATCCGCAGCATCCCGACGCTGGCGCTGTTCCAGGGCGGGCGCGAGGTGGCGCGGCAGGCCGGCGCCATGGGCGCGGCGGACATCGTGCGCTGGGCGCGGCAGGCACGTGGGCGCTGAAGAATGCGAAGTGGATAGGGCGACGGGGCGGGGCGGACCTGCCCGGCTTCAGCTGGCGACGGGCTTTTCGATTCCAACCGTTTCCGTCTCGGACGGCGCAGTCCCGGCAATGCAGATCGTGTGCCCACCCGCCATCTTGGCCGCATAGGCGGCCGCGTCGGCCGAGCTCAGCCATGCGGTGGCGGTTTTCATGCCGGGCTGCAAGCTGGCCAGGCCGATGCTCGCTCCCACCTTGAGCGTGTGCTCGCCCCACGGCAACGCGATGGAGCGGATCGCGCGGCCCACGTCCCGGGCGGTGCGCAATGCCGCCTCCGCGCCGCCGTGTTCCAGCAAAAGGGCGAATTCGTCGCCGCCGAAGCGCACCACCAGGTCCCCGGGACGAGCCTGCGAGGTGATGGCTCTCGAAACAGTCTTGAGCATGACGTCGCCCGCCACGTGCCCGGCGGTATCGTTGACGAGCTTGAAGCCGTCCAGATCGATGAACAGCAGTACGGCATCGTCGGAGCGAGGCAGCGACTCGAGGATGTGCTCGACGCGCCGGTTGAACACCATGCGGTTGGCCAGGCCGGTCAGCGGGTCGTGGCTGGCGAACCATCGCAACTGCTCGCGTTCGGCGTGCTGATCGTGGATGTCGGCGAGCGTCCAGATCATGCCCTTGCCGAGGTCGTGGGCCGCGACCGGCTTGCTGTGCAGCCGCACCCAACGGCGCGTGCCGTCCTTGCGGGTGATCTGCCACTCGCCCAGGTAGGGACGGCCGCTGCCGAACGCCGCGTGCTCATGGTGAGTCAGGGTGCCGTGGTCGGCCACCGAAGCGAAGATCAGCTGGACCGATCGCCCGAGCAGGTCGGTTTCGTCGTGGCCGACCAGGCGGCAGAACTCGTGGTTGACCAGTTCGAAGTGCAGTTCGCGGGTGAACGCGATGCCCAGGGGCGCGGCACTCATGACCGAGCTCAGCTTGCCGAACGTCTCGCTGCTGAGGGTTTCCATTTGCACCCGCTCGGCCCCGACCCTGCGCAGCACCTGGCCGAGCTGTGCGATTTCGCCCCGGGCCGAGGGCCAGCCGGCCTTGGGGTCCAGGTTCTTGTCGAACATCCGCTCGGCGCGGCGTTCGAGCTGTGTCAGGGGTCTGAGCAGCCACCACAGGTAAGCCAGCAGGAGGGTGGAGAGCAGGGCGATGACCAGCGTGGCCCATTTCAACGCCGCCTTGCGCGCATCGCGCACCGGCGCGAACAGGTGCGCCTCGGAGCGGGCGCGCCACACCATCCAGTCGGGGCCGGGCACCGTGGCGGCGCTGATCACCTCGCCATCCTGGGGCAGGATGAGCCCCATCTGTTCGGCCGGCCGCCCCATTTCTTTCCAGGCGGCGAAAGCCTGTGCCATCCGTGGCTCCCTGGACAGCGGCTGCATGAGGCGCGTGGCGTCCGGATGGGCCATGATCCGCCCGTTGATGTCGGTAACGATGGTCAAGGCGTCGGTGTCCGCGTCCCGGGGGTCCGACAGCCCCTCGAGCAGGGTGCGGTTGGCCAGGCGCAGCGACCCGACCAGCACGCCATAGATACCCCCGATGTCGCGCAGGGGCTGCGTGAAGACGAGAACGATGGCGTCCGAGATGCGGCTCGGGAACGGCTCGGAAATGACGGGGCGGGCTTCCGAGAGCGATTGGCGCAGGTAGGGCCGGTCGCCCAGGTTCACGCTCAGTCGCCGGGTGCCCTTCTCGTCGACGAACATGAGGATCTTCCCGTCCGGGGCGGTCACCAGGATGTCGGAAAAGAAATTCAGCATCAGCGGCTGGTTTCGAAAGAAGGCAAACAGGGCGGCATCGCTCGAAAGGGTGGGGTGATCGAGCTGCCGCGTCACGGTCTGCAAGGCGTGCTGCAAATCGAGAACCCGGCGCGAGAGAAGGGCAGCGGTGTGCGCGGACTCGTCGGTCTCGCGCGTTCGCGCAGTCCGCAACAGATCGTGTTCGGCGCGGCTGACCAGCAGCACCGTGATGGCGCCGATGCCCAGGACCAGCATCAGGATGCCACCCAGCGTGACGCGGACCTTGAGCGAGTCGAAAACGGACTTCAGGCGTTGGAACCGGGCGTTCATCCAGACAGCGAGGGGTTGGGGCCAGGCCGGGCAGCGCCTGCTCTTCCTGTCGAGTGTAGGTAATTTGATTTGTGATGCGCACCGGCTTGCGGCCAGCGGCCTGACGCCCATGCTTGCCGCAGGATTGTCCGGCCCGAGGGCAGTCGCTAAGGAGAGCGGTGCAGGCGCGGGGCCGACAGCGCATCGATGCTGCTGGCAATGGCGTCGTTCACATCGCGCCAGCGTGTCGCAAGCTGGGCGGTCGCGAGCGCCTCGTTCAGCGAATTCAGGTCTTTCACGGTCGGCGCCACCTTGATCTGGGCAATCGCTGCCGCCGTGTT
>JAQGLP010000317.1 GCA_028292835.1 Variovorax sp. | reverse complement strand
GTCGACGTTGGCGAGGTCAATGGCTTCTTCTTCCTCAACAACTCCAGCATCGGCCTCTATGTCGACCTGGTCCGCGACCGCGAGCACCAGCAGACGCGTCTGGGGCGCGGCAAATGGCCGGCCTTTGCCTGGGCCGTGCTGGGGGCGTTTCGGCGATGCCCGTTCATAAATGTCACGTTGACCATGGAAGGCCAGACTTTCATGCATCGCACGCCGCTGGTGTTCGTGGGCAACAACGTCTACCAGACCGAGGGCCTTCAGATCGGCCAGCGCGACAGCCTGCAAGGCGCTGTGCTGAGCGCCTACGTCACCGACCGCGCCGGGCGCTGGCGGCTGCTGGGCCTGGGCCTGCGCGCCCTCGCCGGTCGCCTGCGTCAAGCCCGGGATTTCCGCGTCCTTGTCGCGACCGAACTGCGCATCGATACGACCCGCCGCCGGTTGCGGGTGGCCACCGACGGCGAGATCCGCCAGCTCGACACTCCCCTGCACTACCGGATCCATCCGGGTGCCTTGCGTGTCATCGTGCCGTCTTCCTCCTCTTCGAACGGAGCCAGACCATGCGAACCCTCGTGCACCTGTCGGACCTGCATTTCGGCCGCGTCGATCCGGCACTTCTGGCGCCGCTCATCGAGACGGTGACCGCACTCTCGCCCGATGTGATCGTCGTCTCCGGGGACCTGACCCAGCGCGCCCGGACTGCGCAGTTCATTGAGGCCAAGGAATTCCTCGCTCGCTTGCCCGGGCCCCAGGTGGTCGTGCCGGGCAACCACGACATCCCGCTGCACAACCCTGTCGCTCGGCTGCTCACGCCCCTGGAGAAGTTCCGCCGCCATGTCGAGCCGAGCCTGAGCCCGAGCTACGTCGACGAGGAGATCGCGGTGCTGGGAGTCAACACCGCGCGCTCGGTGGTGGTCAAGGGCGGCCGCATCAACGCGACGCAGCTCCAGTGGCTGCGCACGACCTTCGACCCACTGCCCAGGGAGGTGGTCAAGGTGGTCGTGACGCACCATCCCTTCGATGTGTCGCCCCAGACGGACGCCGACGAGCGCGTGGGCCGGGCCGAGGAGGCGATGTCCGTGTTCTCGGAGATTGGCGTCGATGTGCTGCTGGCCGGCCATCTGCACATCAGCCGCAGCGCCGGCACGGGTGATCGGTACGCGCTGTCGGTCTACGAGGCGCTGGTGGTCTCGGCCGTGACCGCCACTTCCACCCGGGGTCGGGGCGAAATGAATTCGTTCAATGTGCTCAAGCTGCAACACGACAGGATCGAAGTGGAGCGCTACGAATGGATGGAGCACGAGCAGCGGTTTGGCCCCGCGTCGCGCGAAGTCTTCGTGCGAAAGCTCAAGGGCTGGGCGCCCCAATCGATGGCGTGACGAGCCGCCCGGTCAGCGCGGCGCCAGCGCCAGCGCGCGCCGCAACTCGACGGCGCACAGCGCCACGGCGGTGGACGCCTCGTCCAGCACCTTGCCCATCAGGATGAAGCCGTGGATCTGCCGCTCGAAGCAGACACAGCTGGCCCGGTTGCCGGCCGCCGTCAGTGCGCGGGCGTAGTCCAGCCCCTCGTCGCGCAGCGGGTCGTAGCCGGCCGTGATCACGAGCGCGGGCGGCAGCTTCGACAGGTCCGGGTGCAGCAAGGGCGAGGCGCGCCAGTCGAGGTCGTGGCGCGGCGCATCGATGTAGTGGTCGTGGAAGTAGCGGATGGTGTCGGCCGTCAGCAGATAACCCTGGCCGTTGGTGCTGTGCGAGGCATGGCCGCGCCGCATGTCGGTCGCCGGGTAGATCAGCAGCTGGAAGGCGATGGGCAGGTCCCCCGCGTCGCGTGCGGCGATCGCCACCACCGCCGCCAGGTTGCCGCCCGCGCTGTCGCCGCCGACAGCCAGCCGGTCGGCGTCGATCCCCAGCGAGTCGGCCTGCCCGCGCACCCAGCGGGCGGCGGCGAGCGCGTCGTCCACCGCCGCCGGAAAGCGGTGCTCGGGGCCCATGCGGTAGTCGACCGCGACCACCGCGCAGCCGGCGCCGTTGGCCAGCTCGCGGCACAGCGTGTCGTGCGTGTCGAGGTCGCCAATGACCCAGCCGCCGCCGTGGTAGTACACCAGCACCGGCAATGCGTCGCCCTCGGCCGCACCCAGGGGCCGGTACAGGCGCAGCGGGATGTCGCCGTGCGGACCGCTCGCGCGCAGGTCCCGCACCTGCGCGACAGCGGGCGGTGCGGGCTGGGTGGCGGCGCGCCGCTCGCGGTAGAAGGCGCGGGCCTCGGCCGGCGTCAGGGTGTGGGTGGGGGGAACGCCGCTTTTTTCGATGAAGTCGAGCAGGGCACGGGCTTGGGGGTGCAGCATGGGTCGTCTCGCGACAGGTCGGATCCTCGTCAGTGTGGTGCGCGGACGCGGTACGCGCCATCGGCATTGACCCGTGGTGGTCGCTCGGACGGCAGCGCTCCATGCTCCTTTTTTCATAGCACACAGGCCATGACCAGCGAGGCCTTGGCGGTCATTCAAGCCCTAAGCGACGGAGGCGACAGGCGGCCTTCGATGCAACCGCTACGATCACCCGTTTCCATCGCACATCCCTTTCCCTGACTTGAGGAGCGCCACGCATGAGCACTGAAATCACCACCGTCGGCATCATCGGCGCCGGCACCATGGGCAACGGCATCGCGCAGGCCTGCGCCGTCGCGGGCGTGAGGGTCGTGATGGTCGACATCGCCCAGGCGGCGGTCGACAAGGGCGTGGCCACGGTCGGCGCCAGCCTGGACCGGCTGATCAAGAAAGACAAGCTGACCGCCGCCCAGAAGGAGGCCGCGCTGGCGCTGATCCAGGGCGGGACGAGCTACGACGACCTGAAGGGCGCGCAGCTCGTCATCGAGGCCGCCACCGAGAACCACGAGCTGAAGCTCAGGATCCTGAAGCAGCTCGACGGGCTGCTGGCGCCCGAGACGATCATCGCCTCCAACACCTCGTCGATCTCGATCACGCAGCTGGCCGCCCCCACCTCGCGCCCCGACCGCTTCATCGGCATGCACTTCTTCAACCCGGTGCCGATGATGGCGCTGGTGGAGCTGATTCGCGGCTACCTCACGAGCGACGCCACGCACGACGCGGTGCGTTCTTCACCGTGATGGGCGACTTGC
>JAQGLP010000391.1 GCA_028292835.1 Variovorax sp. | reverse complement strand
ACCTTGTAGGTCAGGCTGAGTCCGCAGGCTTGCGCGACTCTCAGGTGGTTGTCCTTTTGCCGCAGGATCGCGATCAGCTTCTGCTCCGCGCGTGCGCGCTTCCTGGGATCGTCCGAATTCAGGTTCTGGATCGATTCATAGCCGCACTTGCATTCATAGACGACGCTTCCCTTCTTGCCGTCGTAGATCGCGAAGTCGCCATTGGGAGCCGTGACCCGGTACTCGAACAGGCTGCCGGTCACCTGCTGGCAGTAGGTCGCCGCCATCCAGTTGTCGAACTGCGGGTCGTACCTCGGATCGAACAGTCCGCGGCCCGGCGTCACCCGGCAACCCTTCTGCTGCGCGTCGGCCGGCAGGTCCTCGGGCAGCACCAGCGTGGGGTCCGCCGCTGGATCGAACTTGGGGCCTGAAGCGGCGCGTCGCTTGACGGCCGCCGCGTACACCTGAACACGCGTCACACCGCCAGGATCCAGGTAAGGCGGAGTGAGGAAGGGCGGCGCCAGGCCGACAGGCTTTCTGTCATCGACGTACTTGTCGAGCACGGCCTTGAGGTGCGCGTTGGTGGCGGCCCGCTCCACCCCGTATTCGATGGCATCGAGAATATGGAACGCGTGCGGCGTGAACGTGATGTGGCAAGTCTCGTTCAGCTGCACCGCGGTCTTTTGTTTCGCTCCATCCGTCACGAAGTCGGGGGGCCCGCCACCGCGGGCCAGCGTGGCAACCGGGATTTCCAGTTCCGCTTGCGCACTCTCGCAGTCAGGCGCCTTTTTGGCGCGCTCGTACATTTCGAAGAAGTCGGTGGTGGGCTCCGTGGCATAGCGCGGCGCGGTTTCCGGCGCCAGCGTTCCAGGCGAGGGCATGACGCCGGGAGGCGGTCGCGTCATGGGCGGCGGCATGTACTGGGGCGAGGGCTCGAACTTCGCCAACTTCGGAGAAGAAGACTTCGAGACAGACGGAGAGGCAGTGGGAGAGGGGCCGGGCAGGCCAGCACCGCGAGAATCCGCTCCTTCAGGCGATTCAGGAGCGTGCGACTGCTGCACGACGTGCGTCAGTTCGTGGGCCAGCAGCCAACGGCCCTCGTGCGTCGTGGGTCTGAAGCGGCCCGCACCGAAGACGACATGCCGGCCCACCGTGTAGGCATGGGCGCCCACGTCCCGCGCCGAGTGCTCGGCCGCTTCGTCGGAGTGCACCCGCACCTGCGAAAAGTCGTGGCCAAACCGCTGCCCCATGTCCCGCCTCAGCGCCGAGGCGAGCGGCTTGCCGGGACTGCCGAGCACGCGATCCACGCTGGCGGGCACCGTATCCGTGGGTCCGTTCGATTGCGTCGCAAAACGCTGGTTTCGGGGTGGGCCGCTGCGCAGAGCCGAGCTTGTCGAAGCCCCCATCACCCGGTCCGCGACCCGATCCGCTTCCTGCTCCAGCGAATCGTTGCTGGCCCCGATGGCGAGCCTGGCCTGCAGGCGCTTCCTGCTCGTGCATTCCGCGCATTCGCCGCTCAGCGAAGGCGTGGCCGAGCCGCAGGCGCATTTGCGCTGCAAGAGAAGGCCGCGTCCCGGCGATGGCGCAGACCTGGCGAGGGGTCTTGACGCGAGGGCGGCGTGGACTGGCGCGGCTCTGCTCACGGCTTGGCCCCTCCCGTGCGCTTGGTGACGATTTGGGCCGTCATTTCGCTCGAGACGTCGGTGAAGCGAATCGGCATGTCGCCCTGGCTGCTGAAGATCACGCCCGTGGGCGGATGGAAGCTGTAGTTGGCGCGCCAAATCTCGCCGGCCTGCGGCGCGAGCCTGCCCGGCTTCAGCGTCATGTGCGTGGCGATGTTGTAGACGAGCTCCGAGGTGCCCATCTTCACGCGCCACACCAGCACGTAGTCCATGGCCGGGGGCGGCTACTAGCCGGGATCGACCTGGAGCGGCCGCTCCAGCTGCGGCAGCAGATCGTTCATGCGCACTTCGCGAACCGATGACAGGTCGATGTCCGGCTCGCCGGCCGCAGCCTTGCCGGCTTTATCGGCTTTATCGGCTTTATCGGCCTTCTCGCCTTTATCTCCTTTATCTCCCTTGCCCGGCTCCGGCGTCGAGCCAAGCCTGCCTTCGCCCGGCGGCTTGGCCTTCGCATCGGCGATCGCCTGGTCGCGCGCCTTCGCGAGCTTCTGGTCGGCCTGCCGCATGCGCTGCTCGATCGGCTCGATGATCTGCTTGATCGGGTCCGTGATCTGTGCCGGCTTCAGGCCGGCGAGGATTTCCTGGACGATGGCCGGATGGCGGTCGAAGGACGCCTTGAGATCGACCAGGCGGCCCAGCATCTCGGCAGTGACGGGCACGCCGTCGTCCTTGCCCAGCAGGCCGGCGTAGAGGGTGCGCAGGCCATTGCTTTGCTGCACCTGCCGCACCAGGTCGTTGATGTCGGGCTGCTGGGCGCCGGTCTTGCCGGCGGCGCCAGGCTGGGCCGTGCCGCTGCCCTGTCCGCCAGGCGCCTGCGAGGGTGTCTGCGTCGAGCCCGAACCGGAGCCTCCGCCGCTGTCGGTCGGCGGCGGCGTGGTCGGCGTGGTCGCGGGCGTGGATGGCGTGCCGCCCTGGCCTGCACCGCCGCCTCCGCCGCCCACTTCGGTAATCTTGATCTTCCCGCCCTGGATGACAACCGACGTGTTCGGGTCGCGCGGCTTGGTGAGATTGACGCCCGGTGGCAGGTCGATCTCGATGTCGGCGTCGGAAATCTCCGAGCCGCCCTCCATCGTCAGCTTGCCGCCCTGCACGTGGCCGTCGCGGGTGATGGTGATGGTGGTGTTCTTGTACTTGGCCGTGAAGTTGATCTTCGCGCTCCCGTCGCCCGCGCGCCCGCGCACGGTGAGCTTGTCAGCCTCCAGGTTCACGTTGCCCTTGACCGAGGGGAAGCCCTTGGTCTCGATGTCGATCTGCGTGTCCTTGAGCTTGACGTCGCCGCGCACATCCTGCTGGCCGGGCAGGCCTTGCGTCTTGAGATTGGTGTCGCCTTCCAGGCTCGCGTCCATGCCGCGCAGGCCAAGCTCGATGGTGCCGCCCTTGCTGATGTGCGAGACGGCGGCCGCGGCGTCCTTGGCGAGCATCAGCACGCCCAGCACGGCGGCCGCGCGACCGAGGAACCGGGCGCTCTTGGCGCCGTACTTGGCAAGAAAGCCGGCATCCTTCAGCGCCGTCTTCTCGACGCCTTCGGCGACCGTCGTCACGGTCTTGTCGTAGGCCTTGGTGCCGAAGTCCTTGGCCAGGCGTGCGGAGTTGAGCTTGCGCGCGACGTCGAAGGCCCCCTTGGCGCGGGCCTCGGCCAGTACCCGCGCCGCGGTTTCGCGCGCGGCCTCCAGCTCGCGGCCCCTGAGCGCCTTGGCCGCCTGGTGCAGCGTCGCCAGCGTGACGACCGCGGCGCCACCGGCGGCGATCGCGTCGGTCACCGAAACGCCGCCGGAGGGCAGTTCGACCGGCGGCTTGTCTTCGTCGACGTCGCCGCCCCGCGCCGGCGGGTCGATGTACATCTCGCTGGGCACGCTCTGGCGCGGCGCGGTCTGCTTGCCTTTGCGCACCTCGTCCTCCTTCACCAGTTCCTGGGTGCGGCGCTTTTCCTCTTCATCGTCTTCGAAGCACTCGTCGCGGCAGCCGTAGCTCGCGCCGCCCTTGTCATTGACCTGGTAGCCCAGGAAGGTCCAGCCCGTGCGCTTCTTGCCTTTCTTCTTCGGACAGTCGATGCGCATCGGCGGCCACATGTCGTAGGTCTTCTTGCCGTCGCCGCCGCCGAAGGGGCCCGCCGTCATGTCGCTGAAGGCCTGGGTGTAGGTCTTGTTGAGGCGCTCCTGCAGGCTGTTGATGAGGCACCAGGCCAGCATCGCGTTGCCATCGTTGAAGTCCAGGCCTGCGGCCTGGAGCTTCCTGCGCTCGTCGGCCTTGGCGCTGCGGCAGCCGCCGGACACGCGCACGCCACCCTGCCTGGCGAGGCCGGCCGACAAGGCCAGCACCTGCGGCTTTATGAGCGTGAGGACGTTGGCATAGGCGCGCGCCTCGGCCGTGGCAAGCGCGCAGCCGCCGCCCTCGACGCTGCGCGCCTTGATCTCGACCACCTCGAGTCCGAGCGCGCCCGCATCGTTCACGCGCACCGCGTCGATGAAGCCGCGGTCCTCGCCCTGCTTCAACGGATTGGGCGGGGACTGCACCTGGGCCGCCCACTGGCCCGGAAACGCCTTGGGCAGGCCTTCGTCGGCGATCCAGCGGTCGATCGAGATCATCTGCCCGACCTTGCCGCCCGCGTCGCGCAGCTTGAGCACGCCGAGCTCGGCGCGGCAATTGGTGGGCTGGCCGTCGTGCCCGCAGGGGCTGCGCTGCACCGCGCGGCTGCCGCCCGACTGCTGCAGCGTGTGGGTGAGTTCGTGGGCCAGCAGCCTGCGGCCGGTGTCGGTGTGCGGCCGGTACTGGCCCTGCGCGAACACTAGGTCCTGGCCGACGGTGTAGGCATGGGCGCCCACGGCACGCGCCGAGCGGTCGGCCTCGGCATCGTCGTGCACGCGCACGTGCGAGAAGTCGTGGCCGAAGCGGGTCTCGAAGAAGCCGCGCGTCGCATCGTCCAGGCGGCGCGCGGGCGCGGCGAGGACCTGCTGCACCTCGGCCGGCGCCTCGCCGAGGCCGCCGCCGCCCGTGTCGACGCGCTGCACCCGCACCGGCGCCGCGGCATCGGGCGCGGCGCGGTGGCCGGCGAGTACGCGATCGGCGACTTGGTCGGCCTCGGCTTCGAAACGGTCGCCGGCACGGCCCACCGCGAGCTGGGCTTGCAGGCCCAGCAGCTTCTGGGTCCGGCAACTCTCGCACCCTGCGGCCAAGCCCTCGCTGCCGCCGCAGGCGCACTTGCGTTGCAGGCG
>JAQGLP010000356.1 GCA_028292835.1 Variovorax sp. | reverse complement strand
GCCCACCTGCGCGCGCCCGAGCCGCGCGCGGTCTCCCACTCCTTCACACTGCCCGACGCATGGACTTGAACCCCTCTTGGATCGACGAATTTCCGGCCCGCATCGCCGAACTCGACCACGCCCATCTGCGCCGCCGGCGGCGCGTCGTCACGCCGCTGGGCGGCGCACGGTTGCAGATCGACGGCGAGCCGATGCTGGCGTTCTGCAGCAACGACTACCTCGGCCTGGCCGGCCATCCGGCACTGGCCGAGGCCGCCTGCGCGGGCGCGCGCGAATTCGGCGTGGGCTCTGGCGGCTCGCCGCTGGTAAGCGGCCACAGCGCCGCCAACGCCGCGCTGGAGCGCGAGCTCGCGGCCTTCACCCGCCTGCCGCGCGCGCTCTACTTCTACGCCGGCTACGCCACCAACATCGGCATCGTGCCGGCGCTGGTCGGCGCGGGCGATGCGCTGTTCTCCGATGCGCTCAACCATGCCTGCCTGATCGACGGCGCGCGGCTGTCGCGCGCGCAGATCCACCGCTATCCGCATGCCGACCTCGGCGCGCTCGACGCCGCGCTGGCCGCCAGCCCGGCGCGGCGCAAGCTGGTCGTCAGCGACGCCGTCTTCAGCATGGACGGCGACATCGCCGACCTGCCCGGCCTGCTGGCGCTGTGCGAGCGCCACGACGCGCTGCTGCTGATCGACGACGCGCACGGCTTCGGCGTGCTCGGCCCGCAGGGGCGCGGCAGCCTCGCGCACTTCGGGCTCGAAGGGCCGCGCGTCGAGCGCCGGGTGCTCTACATGGCCACGCTGGGCAAGGCCGCCGGCGTGGCGGGCGCCTTCGTCGCCGGCAGCGACACGCTGGTCGAGTGGCTGCTGCAGAAGACCCGCAGCTACATCTTCGCCACCGCCGCGCCGCCACTGCTGGCCAGCGCCCTGCGCGCGAGCCTGCGGCTGGTCGAGCAGGAGGAAGAGCGGCGCACGCACCTGCAGCGGCTGGTCGTGCGCCTGCGCGCCGGCCTGGCGCCTGCGCTGGCCGGCACCGGCTGGACGCTGCGCGATTCGTCCACCGCCGTGCAGGCGCTGGTGGTCGGGCGCAACGACGAGGCGCTGGCGCTGATGGAGGGCTTGCGCGAACGCGGCCTGTGGGTGCCCGCCATCCGGCCGCCCACCGTGCCCCAGGGCGAGGCGCGGCTGCGCATCGCGCTCTCGGCCGCCCACACGGAGGCGGACGTCGATCGGCTCGTCGCGGCGCTGCTGGAAGCGGCAGCGCGATCGGCCGGGACGCGGGAGCGGGACAGGAATGCCGCAGCGTCCCGATAAAATCGCGCGCAAAGGTCCAAACCCCCCTCCATGTCCATCTTCAACCGCCCCCACTACACTTCCGAGATCACGCAGTTCATCGACGAGATGAAGCGGCAGAAGCCCGACCTGGAGGCCCAGCAGCGCGCTGGCCGCGCCATCTGGTGGGACAAGAAGGTCGACCGCGCGATCCAGACCGAATTCCGCGAGGGTCGGCTCCCGCAGCGCTCGTACGCGTACCAGACGGGCTCGCTCGACTGAAGCGTCCCATCAGGCTGTAGCCCCCGCCCGGCCAGCGTTCAACGCTCCTGAATCGATAGCAACCCAATGACCGTCGAGGACGCGCGTCCCTCGCACGCGGCGGCGCACGACAGGGATGGCCTGGCCGCCATCGCCGCCGCCGCGCAGCCCCTGTCGCCGGACCGGATCGCGCTGGCGCGCCTGTACGGCGAGCCGCTGTTCGCGCTGCCGAGCGACCTCTACATCCCGCCCGACGCGCTGGAGGTCTTCCTGGAGGCGTTCGAGGGGCCGCTCGACCTGCTGCTCTACCTGATCCGCAAGCAGAATTTCAACATCCTCGACATCCCGATGGCCGGGCTGACGCGCCAGTACCTGGGCTACATCGAGGAGGTGCGCCACAACAACCTCGAGCTGGCCGCCGAATACCTCCTGATGGCCGCGATGCTGATCGAAATCAAGTCGCGCATGCTGCTGCCCCCGAAGAAGGTGGCCGAAGGCGAGCAGGCGGAAGACCCGCGCGCCGAACTGGTGCGCCGCCTGCTCGAGTACGAGCGGACAAAGCTGGCGGCCGCCGCGCTGAATGCGCTGCCGCAGGCCGGGCGCGACTTCCTGACGGCGCGGGCGCACACCGAGCCGTCGTCCGGGACACGCTTTCCCGAGGTGGATGTGGTGGATCTGCGCGATGCCTGGGCCGATGTGCTCAAGCGCGCCCGGCTGGTGCAGCACCACAGGATCTCGCGCCAGGCGCTCAGCGTGCGCGAGCACATGACGATCGTGCTGCGCACGCTGCAGGGGTGCCGCTTCGCCTTGTTCGAGAACCTGTTCGACGTCTCGCGCGGCGTGGCGGTGATGGTCGTCACCTTCATCGCGATGCTCGAGCTCGCCAAGGAAACGCTGATCGAGATCACGCAGGCCGAGGCGTTCGCGCCCATCTATGTCCGGCTGGCCTATTCGCCCACCTGACACGTCCCTACCCACTTCCACCGCCGCCTCGCGGCCGCGCATCACCTTTTATGGCGTCACACGATTTCGACGTTCTCATCGTCGGCAGCGGCCTGGCCGGACTCAGCGCCGCGCTGCACCTGGCCCCCACCCATCGCGTCGCGGTGCTCACCAAGCGCGAGTTGCACGACGGCGCCAGCGGGTGGGCGCAGGGCGGCATCGCGGCCGTGCTGGCCGAAGGCGACAGCGTGCAGGCG
>JAQGLP010000354.1 GCA_028292835.1 Variovorax sp. | reverse complement strand
ACACCGCCCGCAAGGACCAGACCATCTGGCAGCCGCGCCCCACCGACCCCGAGCTCGAAGCCGAATTCCTGCGCCGCCTGATGGTCAAGCTGGGGGCTTCGCAGGAGCAGGCCAAGGCCCTGGTGGCCTCCGGAACGACGGCGCCGACCTCGCGGGTGGCCACGGTCGGAGGCCAGCCGACGGTACAGATCGGCGAAGGCTTTGACACCGCCTGGCGCCGCGTCGGGCTGGCGCTGGACCGCACTGGCTTCACCGTCGAGGACCGCGACCGTGCCAAGGGCACCTACTTCGTGCGCTACGTGCCACCGGACCCGGAAAAGAAGGAGCCCGGCTTCTTCTCCAAGCTGATCACGCTGGGACGCTCCGGCGCCGCCGATGCGCCGCTGAAGTTCCGCATCCTCGTCAAGGGTGAGGGCGAATCCAGCACGGTGACGGTGCAAAACGAAGCCGGCGCGTCCGACACATCGGCCAACGCCCAGCGCATCGTCCAGGTGATCGCGGACGACCTGAAGTGACATGACATGAGCTTGCCTGCGGACACCCGGGCGGCGGGCTGAGCTTGCGCATGCTCAGGTTTCGCAGTCTCGGCAGCGGCAGCAAGGGCAACGCCACGCTGGTCGAGGCGACCAGCGGCGGCGCGACCACCCGGCTGCTTGTCGATTGCGGGTTCGGGCTGCGGCAGCTCGACCTCCGGCTGGCGCGTGCCGGCCTGGCGGCCGACGACATCGACGCCATCTTCATCACGCACGAGCATGGCGACCACATCGGCTGCGTCCATGCGGTGTCGCTGCGCAGCCGCATTCCGGTGTGGATGAGCGAGGGCACCTGGCTGGCCACCGGCGCGCGCGATTTCGAGGGGCGTCTGCAGTTCGCGCAGGATGGGGCGATCATCGACCTCGGCGGGCTGGCCATCGAGCCCTTCACCGTGCCGCACGATGCGCGCGAACCACTGCAGCTGACCTGTGGCGACGGCGCGCGCCGGCTCGGTATCCTGACCGACCTGGGCCGCGAGACGCCCCATGTGCTGGGCCGGCTGGCCGGTGTCGATGCATTGCTGCTGGAGTTCAACCACGACAGCGACCTGCTGGCCGCGTCGCCCTACCCGCCCTTCCTGAAGCAGCGCGTGGGGGGCAGCCATGGCCACCTGTCCAATGCCGCCGCGGCGGCGATCGCGCGCGCGGTCAACCATGCGGGCTTGCGCCATGTGGTAGCGGCCCACCTGAGTGAACAGAACAACCGGCCGGAACTCGTCAGGCAGGCACTGGCCGAGGCCCTGGGCCGCCTCGCGCAGGATGTGATAACCGCCGATGCGGCCGAGGGTTTCGCATGGCTCGATGTGTGAGCCTGCCAGCCGCGGCTGGCGGACAGCGGGACAGCGAGCCCAAGGAAGGACAGCGCGCGCCGACACCGGCACCGGCACGGCGGTGAGCGTCGGCCCCGGCCGTCAGCTGCGCGGTCCGGCCGCGATGAGTTCGAGCATCAGCGCCACGCGCGCCTTCACCGGCGTCAGATCGCCCGCATCGCGCAGTCCCGCTGAAGGATGCGCCAGGATGCGCCCCTCGGCGCAGCGCGTGGCTCGCACCACGGCGATGCCGGCGGCTTGCGCGCGCAACAGCGCCGCCTCCAGCGCGTGGTGCAGCGTGCCGTTGCCCGTGGCCGCGGCCACCAGCCCGTCCAGGCGTGACGGCGTGGACGCTGACAGATGCTCCGACACCAGTATGTCCACCAGCGTGCCGCGCGCACCGGCATGGCTCGTCACGATCTCAACGCGGGGCCACTGCGCCAGTCCCGCTATCAAATCGATAGCTGGATATGCCCGTCCGCCGGGGGCTGATGGCCAGTTTCGCACGCAACGGACGGCGCCTTCCTCGACATAGCCAATCGGCCCCGCATCGCCGGACGCAAAGGCGTCGAGGCGGTAGGTATGCACCTTTTGCACATCGTGCGCGCCGTGGATCACACCGGCGCACACCACCGTCACGCCCGACGCGCCGGGCGTGGCCGCCACCGCCAGGGCATCACGCACGTTCTGCGGTCCGTCGGGCGAGAGCGACGTGGCGGGGCGCATGGCGCAGGTCAACACCACCGGTTTTCCAGGCGCCAGCACCGACTGCAGGAAGAACGCGGTTTCCTCGAGCGTGTCGGTGCCGTGCGTGACGACCACGCCAGCCACGTCGGGTTGCGCCAGCCACGCGTCGCAACGCTGCGCGAGGCGCTGCCAGACCGCGAACTCCATGTCCTTGCTGTCGATCTGCGCCACCTGCTCGGCCAGCAGGATCGTCCCCGGAGGGGCCTCGACGTCCGCCAGCAGCTCGGCCACGCCCACCTCGCCTGCCGTGTAGCCCAGGTTGTCGCCCGCGGCGCGGGCACGCCCGGCGATCGTGCCGCCGGTGCCCAGCACCACCACGCGACGCCCGGCCGGCTTCGATGTTTCGAGCATGGACTTGGCAACTTTCAAAAACTGGTTAAAAATACAGCTACTGGATATTCAATCAGTCCCGGCTTCACTGGAACCAATATGCTCAGTCGCTCCCTGCCCATCAAGCTTACCGCCCGCCAGCAACAGATCCTGACGCTGATCGAGAACGCCATCGCGCGTACCGGCGCCCCTCCGACGCGCGCCGAAATCGCGGCCGAGCTGGGTTTCAGGTCGGCCAACGCCGCCGAGGAACACCTGCAGGCGCTGGCACGCAAGGGCGCCATCGAACTGGTCAGCGGCACTTCGCGGGGTATCCGCCTGCAGCGCGAGACGCTGCGTTCGCTGTACGAAACGCAGCACGGCGGGACGGCGCCTTCCATGCGCGGCGGCTCCGCGCAGCGGACGCTGCCGCTGGTCGGCCGGGTGGCGGCCGGCTCGCCGATCCTGGCCCAGGAGCACATCGATCAAACCTATCACATCGAAAGCACGCTGTTTCGCCATCCGCCCGACTACCTGTTGCGGGTGCGCGGCATGTCCATGCGCGACGCCGGCATCATGGACGGCGACCTGCTGGCCGTACAGGCCACACGGGAAGCAAAAAACGGCCAAATCGTGGTCGCGCGCCTGGGCGACGACGTGACCGTCAAGCGCTTTCACCGCACCGACCAGGTCATCGAGCTTCATGCCGAGAACCCCGCCTATCCAACCATCGTGGTGCAGCCCGGCGAGCCCTTCGAGATCGAAGGCCTCGCGGTCGGGTTGATTCGAGACACCATGCTGATGTAGGGTCTCCCTGTTTTTCGGCCTCCGCAGGTGGCGGGCGTATGGCGTGCAACGCCATCACCCTGGCGTGGCCGCTGTTTCTCAATCCTGCCTGTGTCCAACCGCTGACCTCGAGGAGTTCACATGGGAATTGCATTGCTCGGCCTGGCAGGCCTGTTTTCACCGCTGCGCGCTGTGGCGCACCGCTGGCCCGCCCGGCGCGCCCGCACGCCGCTCAGGCCCGACAGCGCCGCGCGCCCCTCTTGTTCGGCGGGCGCCGCTCTGAAAGTCCGGCCCGCGAAGCCGCTGCGCGTGGTGCGGCTGGTCGATGCCCAGGACCGCCATGGCAAGTCGGGGCGCATCGTCATCTCGGGCCGGTTGGCGGATGTCTGCGTGGAACTGGAGCGTCTTGCCGCGCTGGAGGGCGCCGACCCTCCCGCCGGCACGCCGCGGGCGCCCTGAGCCGGGCCCGCCACGTTGGCCTGCGCGCCAAGCCGGGATGCCGGTGACGTGGCGCCCGGAAAACGCCGGTGCGCGAGGCACAATCGTGTGCCATGAACATTGTGATCCTCGACGACTACCAGGACGCGGTGCGCAAGCTGCGTTGCGCCGCCAAGCTCGACGCCTACACGGCCAAGGTCTACACCAACACGGTCAAGGGCAGTGGCCAGCTGTCGGTTCGCCTGCGGGACGCGGATGTCATCGTCCTGAACCGCGAGCGCACCCACATTTCGCGCGCGCTGGTCGAAAAGCTTCCCCGGCTGCAACTGATCTCGCAGACCGGCCGCGTCGGCCCGCACATCGACGTGGCCGCCTGCACCGAGCACGGCATCGCGGTGGCCGAGGGCAGCGGCTCGCCGCTGGCGCCGGCCGAGCTGACCTGGGCGCTGATCATGGCGGCCATGCGCCGCCTTCCCCAGTACATCAGCAACCTGAAGCACGGCGCCTGGCAGCAGTCGGGACTGAAATCGGCCTCGATGCCGCCCAACTTCGGCCTCGGCTCGGTGCTCAAGGGCAAGACGCTGGGCGTCTGGGGCTACGGGCGCATCGGCCAGCTGGTGGCCCGCTACGGCCAGGCCTTCGGCATGCAGGTGGTGATCTGGGGGCGCGAGACGAGCTGCGCGCAGGCGCGCTCCGACGGTTTCCAGGTGGCGGCAAGCCGCGAAGCCTTTTTCACCAACAGCGACGTGCTGACGGTCCACCTGCGCTACACCGACGAGACGCGCAACATCATCACCCTGGAAGACCTCTCGCTCATGAAGCCGAGCGCGCTGTTCGTCAACACCTCGCGCGCCGAGCTGGTCGATTCCGAGGCGCTGCTGGCCGCGCTCAACCGGGGCCGCCCCGGCATGGCGGCCGTCGATGTGTTCGAGAGCGAGCCGCCGTTGCAGGGCCATGCCCTGCTGCGCCTCGAAAACTGCATCTGCACGCCCCACATCGGCTATGTGGAGCAGGAAAGCTACGAGATGTACTTCGGCCAGGCGTTCGACAACGTGGTGAATTTCATCAAGGGCAACCCGACCAACATCGTGAACCCGGGCGCTCTCCAGGTCCGGCGCTGAGCGGCCAGAAACCACACTTGGCGCTGGCTGCAGGCCGTCCCTCTGCCGTGAGGAAGCCGGGCGCCCATGCACCATCCGCAAGCCCGCCGACGCCGGTCTTACACTGGCTCCCGTACTGACACCTGACCGGAGACAGCAAGGTATGACCGTGACCTATTCCAGAATCGCCGTGATCGGCGCGGGCGCCATGGGGCGCGGCATCGCCCAGATCGCGGCCCAGGCCGGCAGCGAGGTCCGGCTGCTCGACAATGCGCCGGGCGCCGCCGAGCAGGCGCGTGACGCCATCATCGCGCAGTGGCAGAAACTGCACGAGAAAGGCCGTTTCGACGAGGCCCGGCGCGATGCCCTGGCGGCGCTGGTTCGGCCGGCCGGCGGGCTCTCGGAACTGGCGGATTGCGACCTGGTGATCGAAGCCATCGTCGAGCGGCTGGACGTCAAGCAGCAGCTCTTTCGCGACCTCGAGGCGGTGGTGGCGCCCTCGGCCACGCTGGTCACCAACACCTCCTCGCTTTCCGTGACGGCCATCGCCGCGACGCTGCGGCATCCCGAGCGCTTCGCGGGTTTTCACTTCTTCAATCCGGTCCCGCTGATGAAGGTGGTGGAAGTTATCGCCGGGCTGCGCACCGACCCGCGGGTGTGCGCGCAGCTGGCCGCCTTCGCGCAGCAGATGGGCCACAGCGCCGTGCAGGCC
>JAQGLP010000331.1 GCA_028292835.1 Variovorax sp. | reverse complement strand
ACACCGTCGGCTGTGACGACCTCGGCCTCCAGCAGGCTCGCCGCCGCCAGCCCGTAGGCCTTGGAGAAACTGCCGAATCCGCCGCTCTGCACCAAGCCGGCAACGCCGACCGTCATGCAGCCGCCGCCCTGCACGTAGCCGCCCGCGCGGGTCGAGACGGCGTCGTAGACCTGCTCCCAGAACGCCCCGGCGCCTACCGTGACGGCCCACTGCGGCGCCGCCCGCCCCGCGCATCCGGTACCGACGAAGGCGTCATGGAGGGTGATGCCGTCCATCTGCCGCGTCCAGACCAGCAGGGAGTCCGGCGCGTTGGAGGTGCCCTGGTAGCTGTGGCCGCCGCCCTTCACGACGAGGCGCAAATCGTTCTCGCGGGCGAAGTTGACGGCAGCCACGACGTCGTCCGTGCCGCGGGCGACCACCGCATAGACGCTCGGCGCCGAGGTCCAGGCATCGACCCAGCCGAGGGTCTGCGTCAGCCCGACCTCGTCGCCGAGAAAGTAGGGGTTCTTGAGTTCCTTGCCCTGGAACAGTTGCGTGCAAGTGGGCTCCGCGGGCGCTTCCAGACAGGGCGCGAGCGGCGACCGCACCTTGACAAGCCGCCCCCCGACCGCTTGCCCCAGCTGCTGCCAGCGCGCCTCCGACGGCCATGCCGGGTCACCGGGACGAACGCGGGAACGCGGACGGAGGGCTGCCGCGGCGCGCGCGGGAACAGGCGCCGCAGGCCAGAGGCCGGAGAAAAACGGCAGTGTCGCCGCGATCCTCAACAGATGCCTTCTGTTCGGGAAACCATTTTTCATCGGACCATCGCACCTGAAATGAACCTCAGGGAATGCTCATTCGGCGCTGCGGAGCAAGCTGCGCAGAAGGTGGGAAGAAATCGCAGCGAGCGGCCCGAGGTCGCGCAGTAAATTGATTCACGCCTTCTCAGCCCTGGGCCCGGCGCAGCACGTAGCCGATGCGCGGGAAGTGCACGTGCACTGTGCCGGCGCGTGGGTCGGTGCGGCGCAGCGTGTAGTGGGTGCGGCTGGCGGCGACCAGTTCGCCTTCGGTTGCCTCGGGGCCGAAGCTCTCGCCCGCGACCGTGACGCGGGTTCCGAGCGGAATGCCGTGCTCGTCCTGGAAGGTGCTGTCGGCCAGCAGCGTGTGCGGCGTGGAAGCCGCCGCCACCGCGATGGCCTGCGCGGCGTCGAAGGGCGCCATCGCGCCGTGGCCGATCTCGGCCATGCGGTCCATCCAGTCCAGCACCGCGGGCGTGAGCTGCAGGATGCTCGCCATCGAAGGCGTGCGCTTGCGGGTGAACCACAGCGGGTGGTAGCACGCGAAGTCGGCCACCGTCGGCACGGCGCCGAGCAGATAGTCGCCGTCGTCGAGCATGTCGGACATGCGCCGCAGGTAGGACTTGTAGGCCGCTGCGGCATCGGCCGGATGCAGACGCACCATGTTGGCGCTCATCGCCCGGCGGTCTTCGCCGAAGGCCTTGGCCACTTCGGGCGGCGCCTTGCCGAACATGTCGGCGGCACCCTTGGGGCTGAAGTTGTAGGCCATCGCAGCCCAGAACAGGGTGCTGTCGCCCCACTGGGCAATCGTGCGCGCAAGCCCCTTGCTGGGCTCGGGATAGATCGACGGTTCGGGCGCGAGATGCTCGAGCACATCACAGATCAGTGCCGTGTCGCAATAAATGTCGGCCCCCATCTGCAGCACCGGCGTCTTGCGGTAGCCGCCCGTGAGCGCGACCAGGTCGGGCTTGGGCAGCACCGCCGGGATGAGCACCGATTTCCAGGCCAGCTTCTTGTAGCCGAGGATCAGCCGCAGTTTCTCGGAGAAAGGCGAAGTTGGGTAGTGGTGGAGGATCAGGTCGGCCATGGCGAATCTTTATGTGAATGGATGACGGTGGGCAAGCCTGGAGGTGTGCTTCAACATCCTAATGCGGCATGGCGCGCGAGAGGATCTCGTCAAAGCCGGTGGTGGTGCCCGGCAGCATGCCGAACACGTGCGGGCCGTCCGCGACGAGCCGTGACGCGCAGAACGCGTCGAACACCGCGGCAGGCGCGCCTTGCGCCAGCAGCGCGGCCTGCACCGCCAGCGCGACGTCGCGCGCCAGGCTGCGGCCGTCCATCTCGTTCGCAGGCGCCTCAAGCTGCATCGGCAGGCGTGCGGCCATGCGGTCGAACGCGGCGTTGCGGCCGTGCGCGGGCCTCAGCTCATGCTCCAGCGCGGCGCCGGTGTCGCCCTTTCGAAAGGCCCGCAGCAGGTCGAGCGCCATGATGTTGCCGGCGCCCTCCCAGATCGAGTTGAGCGGCATCTCGCGGTAGATGCGCGCCATCACGCCCTCGCCGCCCTCCTCCACGTAGCCGTTGCCACCCAGGCATTCCATCGCCTCCTGGGCGAAGGCGCTGCCGCGCTTGCAGATCCAGAACTTGGCGGCCGGCGTGAGCAGGCGCGCCATCAGGCGCTCGTGCTCGTCGCCCGGACGGTCGAAGGCGCGCGCCAGCCGCAGCGCGAGCGCCGTGGCGGCCTCGCTCTCCAGCGCGAGGTCGGCCAGCACGTTCTTCATCAGCGGTTGCTCGATCAGCGGCTGGCCGAAGGCGCTGCGCTCGGCCGTGTGGTGCAGCGCCTGGGCGAGCGCCTGGCGCATCAGGCCGCTGGTGCCGAGCGCGCAGTCGAGCCGCGTCATCGTGCCCATCTCCAGGATCTGCGGCACGCCACGGCCCTCCTCGCCGACCAGCCACGCCGTCGCGCCGTGGAACTCGACCTCCGAGCTGGCGTTGGCCTTGTTGCCGAGCTTGTCCTTCAGGCGCTGGATGCGGATGGCGTTGCGTACCGGCTCGTCCAGCGGGTTGAGCCACGGCGGCAGCACGCGCGGCAGGAAGAAGCACGTGAGGCCGGCCGGCGCCTGCGCCAGTACCAGGAA
>JAQGLP010000323.1 GCA_028292835.1 Variovorax sp. | reverse complement strand
CCGCGCCCGATTTCGTGGCGCGCGACACCCAGGGCGAATCGCACAAGCTGTCGGACTTCCGGGGCCGCTACGTGGTGCTCGAATGGACCAACCCGGGCTGCCCCTTCGTGCGCAAGCACTACGGCAGCGGCAACCTGCCCGCGACGCAGAAGGCGGCGACCGAGCGCGGCGCCGTCTGGCTCGCCATCGATTCGACCGAGCGTGACTCCGTCGACTACCTGCAGCCGACCGCGCTCGACAGCTGGATGAAGGAGCATCGCGCCGCGCCCACCGCCGTGCTGATGGACGAGGACGGCGTGCTCGGCCGGGCCTACGGCGCGCGCACCACGCCGCACCTGTTCATCATCGACCCACAGGGCATGCTGGTGTATGCCGGCGGCATCGACAGCATCGCCTCGGCGCGGGTGGACGACATCCGGAGTGCGACCAACTACGTCAAGCAGGCGCTCGACGAGGCGTTCGGCGGCCAGGCCATCTCTGCTGCAAGCACCCGCCCCTACGGCTGCGCGGTCAAGTACAGGATCTGAGCGAACCGGCGGCGCCCCGGCCGCGGCGCAGGGCCACAGCGCCGCTCCCGCAGTGCGGGGATGGCGGCGCCGCAGCGACCGGGGGCCCCTGCGACAATCGCCCGATGCCTTACGCCCCCCTGCTCAACGACACCTTCCTGCGCGCCTGCCTCGGCCAAGCGACCGACCACACCCCCGTCTGGCTGATGCGACAGGCCGGGCGCTACCTGCCCGAGTACGTGGCCACGCGCGCGAAGGCCGGCAGCTTCATGGGGCTGGCGACGAACGTGGATTACGCCACCGAGGTCACGCTGCAGCCGCTGGCGCGCTACCCGCTCGATGCGGCCATCCTGTTCTCCGACATCCTGACGGTGCCCGACGCGATGGGGCTGGGCCTGTCGTTCGAGGCCGGTGAAGGGCCCCGCTTCGCCCGCCCGGTGCGCGACGAGGCGGCGGTCCGCGCGCTCGAAGTGCCGGACCTCGACAAGCTGCGCTACGTGTTCGATGCCGTCGCGTCGATCCGCCGCGCGCTGGCCGGCCGGGTGCCGCTGATCGGCTTTTCGGGCAGCCCGTGGACGCTGGCCTGCTACATGGTCGAGGGCGCCGGCTCCAGCGACTACCGTCAGGTCAAGACGATGCTCTACGGCCGTCCCGACCTGATGCACCACCTGCTGGCGATCAACGCCGACGCCGTGGCGGCCTACCTGAACGCCCAGATCGATGCCGGCGCGCAGGCCGTCATGGTCTTCGACAGCTGGGGCGGCGTGCTAGCCGACGGCGCCTTCCAGGAGTTCAGCCTGGCCTACACGGCGCGCGTGCTGGCGCAGTTGAAACGCGACGGCGCCGACGGCCGGCCGGTGCCGCGCATCGTCTTCACCAAGGGTGGCGGACCGTGGCTCGACGCCATGCGCGGCCTCGACTGCGACGTGCTCGGCCTCGACTGGACGGTGAACCTGGGTCGCGCCCGCGCGCTGGTGGGTGAAGGCGTCGGGGGCAAGGCGCTGCAGGGCAATATCGACCCCAACGTGCTGTTCGCCCCGCCCGCCCGCATCGAGGCCGAGGTGGCGCGCGTGCTGGCCGACTTCGGCACGCCGCACCGCGACCGCGCGACGCGCGGCCCGACCCACATCTTCAACCTTGGCCACGGCATCAGCCAGTTCACACCGCCCGAGCATGTGGCGGTGCTGGTCGATGCGGTGCACCGCCACTCGCGCGCCCTGCGCGGCTGAAAACAAAAGTGTTTCCGAAGGTTGTCGAAACCCTTGGGTCGGCTCCTCAGGAAGCTCCCTGGAGTCCGTCGGAGCGGGGCGTCGATTGACTTATACACAAAACCACGCACGTATTCGGTAACCCCGGTACTTCTGAGCATGCCTTGCTACGAAAGGCATAGCGTCGCCAAGTTGTTGATTTGTATGGAATTAGAAAATTTGCCGTTTTAGAGGGCAACCTGTCGGAAGCCTTGATGGGCGGGGCTTGGCGGCGTGTCCCCCAGGGATATCAACAAAGTTATCCACAGAAAACTTGGACATGGGATAAACCCTAACCAGATCAATGACTTAAGCCGTGTTGCGACGCTGCGCCTCAAAAACTCTCTCCTGCCGTCCTGTCCGGAGCCTGCCATGAAGTGGCGGCTCGAAGTGGCGGTCCAGACGCCCGCGCACAGCGCGCTCGGCGGTATGCTGAGCTATGCCAGCGACGAGGCGCCGCCGCCCGGCACGCTGGTGCGCGTGCCGCTGGGCCGACGCGAGGTGCTGGGCGTGGTTTGGGAAGCCGTGGCGCGCGGCAATGACGGCAATGACGGTCACGAAGAGGCTGAAGGGACCACCGATGGACCCGGCAATGGACCTGGCGATGTGCCCGGCCTGGCGCTCAAGCCCGTCGCCGCGATCCTCGACGGCGTGGCGCCGCTCGCCGACGGCTGGCGCGACCTGGTCGCGTTCGCGGCGCGCTACTACCAGCGCTCGCTGGGCGAGGTGGCGTTGGCCGCCCTGCCGCCGCAACTGCGCGACCTGACGGGCGTGCAACTGGCGCGCCGGCTCAAACGCCGTGCCGGTGCCGCGCAGGCTCACGCCGC
>JAQGLP010000305.1 GCA_028292835.1 Variovorax sp. | reverse complement strand
ACGGCATGGCGCCGGTGTTCTGGCCCTTGAGCAGCACCTGGATCTGCACGCCATGATCGGCATCGAGCACCTTGACATCACCGTCAAGCGCCTTGATGGGACCGGCGCCCTTGCCGTTGGCCTGGTGGCAGGCGGCGCAATTGGCCGCATACACCTTCTCGCCGCGCGCCAGCATGTCGGGCAGCGCCCACACCTTGGAGGGATCGTCCAGCTTGGCGGCGGCTTCCTTGGTCTTGGTGGCGACCCACTGTGTGTAGTCGGCCGCCGAGACCACCTTGACGTGGATCGGCATGTAGGCGTGTTCCTTGCCGCACAGCTCCTGGCACTGGCCGTAGTAGTCGCCAACCTTCTCGGCGCGGAACCAGGTGTCGCGAACGAAGCCCGGAATCGCGTCCTGCTTGATGCCGAACTGCGGCACCGCGAAGGCGTGGATCACGTCGTTGGCGGTCGTGATGATGCGGATCTTGCGGTCCACCGGCACCACCAGCGGGTTGTCGACCTTGAACAGGTAGTCGGCCGGGATGTTGCCCTTGGCGCCGGCGTCGGACATGGCGCGGTGCGAACTGTCGAGCGTCGACAGGAAGCCCAGTCCCTGGCCTTCGCCGTTGATGTAGTCGTAACCCCACTTCCACAGGTAGCCGGTGGCCTTGATCGTGAGGTCGGCGTTGGTGGTGTCCTTCTGCGCGACCAGCACCTTGGTGGCGGGCAGCGCCATCAGGACCACGATCACGAAGGGCACCACGGTCCAGATGACCTCGACCACCACCGATTCATGGAAGTTGGCGGCCTTGTGGCCGACCGACTTGCGGTGCTTCCAGATGGAATAGAACATCACGGCGAACACGGCGATGAAGATCACGGTGCACAGGATCATCATCACCGTGTGCAGGAAATGCTGTTCCTGCGCGATCTTGGTGACGCCGTATGGCAGGTTCAGTTGACGCACGCTCGGGCCGCCCGGCAGGTCCGAGACCGCGTGTGCCGCACCGCTGAACGCTGCGCCGGCCACGAGCAGCGGGCTGGCCGCCCTGTACCAATTGCTCTTCATCGTGTTCACTTTTTCCATGCTTCTATTTAACCCAAGGCATCCGCCCGCAAATTCTTCAAGCCCCGCGCAGCGCCATGCGAATCTCTCGCGCCAGCGCCGCACGCAACTCGGGGCGCACGTAGCGCCCCACCTTGACCGACCTTCCCTGACCCGACACCTCGATCAGGGAGCGGTCGCTCCTCTGGGGCTCGACCCTCACCTGGTGCGGCAGGAATTCAGCCCGCTCGTAGTGGCCGCCGTTTTCCAGCTCCACCACCAGCCGCCCGTCCTCCAGCGCGATCTTCTCGCCATCGGTCGCGTGCCGCGCATACAACACGAAGGCCAGGCCCACCGCAGCCAGTTCCACCCACGCGAACGGCAGCACCAGCGTTGCGCCCTGGAACCACAAGATGATGGCGATCCCGAGCGACACCATGCACAGCGAAACGTACAGCCAGCACAGCTGGACTGGCGTGACCGAGCAGTTGCGCTTCAGGAACCAGTGGATGTTCTGGCCCGAAACGGTGGCGAAGCGGAATACGGAATTCGACACAAACGAGTTCGGTAATCGATGCTGAAACCGCCTTCAGATCCGGATTCGACGCACCGCTGGTTGGTGAAAATACCGCAGCCTTTGAAGGGCGGATTGTAGCGGGGCTCGCAGCGCACCGTCCGCCTGGCGGGCGAAAACCAGGGCGCAATCACGACGCCGGGCGACCCCGCTGCAGCATCGAGCGCATCTCCTGCAGCGACAAGGCGCTTTCCGGGGCCAGCGGCACGCGCGCGGTGGGCCGGAAAGCGTGGCCGTAGATGATCTCGAAGGTGAAGCCGATGCGCCCGTTCGCGTCGGCCCGCTGCGCCAGCGCCTGGCCGAGCCGCGCCCGCCAGGCGCGACCGCGCAGGCTCCCGAAACGCCGCGGATGCAGGTTGCGCCCGAGCGTGCGCAGCTCGGCCAGCGCCGCCTCGGGCGTGGCATAGGTCAGCACGACGTGCTCCATGTCCATCACCGGCTCGGCGAAGCCGGCGCCCACCAGCATGTCGCCCCAGTCGTGCATGTCGGTGAAGTCGTGGCCGGGTGCGGGCCAGCCGAGTTCCCGGTAGGCGGCGTGCAGTTCCCGAAGAGTGTCCGGCCCGAAGCACGAGAACATCAGGAAGCCGTCGGTGGCGACCAGCCGGTGCCAGTGCGCGATGAGCGCCTGCGGGTCGGCCGCCATGTGCAGCGCCATGTTGGCCCACAGCAGGTCGACGCCCGCCTCGGGCGGCGCCTCGAAGCGCTCGCGCCCGCCCTGCCAGCGGCGCGCCGTCCACCAGGGCGCCGCCAGCGCCTCGCGCGTGGGTGCCACCAGCACCGGCTCGGGCTCGACGACGAAGGCGCTGGCGTCGCGGTAGCGCCGGGCGACCAATGCGTGCGCCTCCAGCCCCCCACGCAGCGGCGCCCAGTCGAGCCAGCTGCGCGGCACTGTCTTGATCCACTGCAGCCGGTCTTCCATGCGGCGCCCGATCTCCTCGTGCAGCCAGGGCGAGCCCGACCCGGCGCTGGGCGCCAGCCGCGCCCAGCGCCGGGCCGCAGTGGCATCGATGGTGGGGGGGCGCTGGGGTGTCGTGGGCATCGGCGGCCAGTATATTGAGCCGATGCACCGCCGCTGGACCGATCGCCCCTTGAGT